>JBGCFX010000120.1:0-13586 GCA_045110395.1 Polaribacter sp. | reverse complement strand
ACACCTTTAACATCATATTGAGCTGTTACTTCCTCAATCATTGTCCTAACTTCTTTATTTCTTATACCATCCTCTATTTCATAAGATAACTCTTGAAAATCATAGGCTTTGTAATCTTTTAAGCTCCTCATAGCCCAAGCCAAATTATAATATAAATTACCTTTAAACCTAATTGCATTTGCACTATTATTATTTTCAATTAATTCTATACCTTGTATATATAGTTCTTTCGCTTTTTCAAAATTACCTTGTGACAAATAAATGTTTGCCAAATTATTAAGAGCAGTAGCTTCACCAGCTTTATCATTTCTTTTTCTATGAATATTAATTGCTTTGATTGCATATTCTTTTGCCTTACCGTACAAAGAATCTAATTCATACAAACCAGACAAATTATTAAATGAAACTGCTTTAAATCCTAATACATCAGTATTTAATGATTGTATCGCTTCTAATTTTGAGTAGTAATAAGTAGCACTATCTTTTTTCTCTAGTTTCTGAAATGCACTTCCTATTCTTAAAAGAATTTTAGCATAATCTGGGTTAGAAAATAGGTTACTATTTTCTAAAATATTGGTTTGTTTTAAAATACTTAATGAAGATTTGTAATAATCTAAAGAATTCGAATATTTATTAGTTTTATCATAAATATCTGCCACTAGAGAAATAATCATAAATAAATTCTCAGGATTACTCTTTACTTTTACTTCATCAAGTAAATTAAGAGCCTGTTTGAGAGCAACTATAAAATTTTTCTCTCTGTAAATATTATAAATTTTATTATATTTTTTTTTAAATATTGAATCAGTTTGTATAATAAATATTGAAGAAGCTTCTTTAAAAGAAGCTTCTTCAATTATATTGTTTCTAAAGTTAGCTTTTATTTGAAATAAAACAAAAAAAGCAAAGAAGTAAAAAAGTAAATTATTTTTTTTCAAAAATCTAGTGTAATTTTAAAATAATCCTATCTCTTCACCATTACCAATAATTACCTTCGGTTTTCTAACGGCTAGTTCTAAATAGCCTCTACTTTCAGTATTAGAAGTATGATTTACAAAATCAAATTTTAATGCTTTCCCATTTTCTTTTTCTAATGTTCTTGTAAAATTATTAACTGAACTTTTCCCTTTTTCTAAGTGAATCTCGTAAGTATCTATCTCTTCATTGTAAACAAAATCTACTTTTACGTTATTTGCTACATTGAAATCTAAATCATAAGTACCATCCGAATTACTTGAAATACTATATTCTTTTAATTTTTTATCATCATTATTTTTAGCCATTTTCAAGTTGTCATCACTCAAAAGAATTTGAGAGGATTTACTTAGATTAGCATCTACAAAACCTATTTTTAATTGTTCTCCTTCTATCGTTAAGTTTTGTGTAACTTTTCTTGCAGATTTGTCTCCTGCTGAAAATAAATGAAACTGATTAGAATCTGGTTGAGAACTTTTTTGTACTTCACTTCCTTCATTTAATTCAAAATCTAAAGAATAAGCTCCTTTAGCATCCCTTTTTACGGTATAAGTTTTTAGTAAATCTACTGCTTGTTCTTCTTCTGGAATAAACGTTTCGTTTGTTGAACAAGAAGATAATACAATTGCAAATGATGCTACTAACGCTAGTAAGTTAAAATTTTTCATGGGTAATAGTGTTTAATGATAAGATTAGGTTAACTAGGGGTGGGGTTATTTTATAATAAAAGTAGAATTAGAAATATACACATACAACAATCGTATTTTGGGGGAATATTTTTTTTCAAGCTTTTTAGGGGGAAGATACTTAAATCAAAACCTGAAAATAGTCTTATATGGGGGGTAGACTATACTATATTGTATTTTACTGCATACATTGCTAATCCTACTGAATTTTTTACATTTAACTTTTTTAATAATTTTTTTCTATAGCCTTCTATTGAACTCAAACTCAAATTCATTTCGTCAGCCATCTCTATACTACTATATTCTCTCGCTACTAATTTTATTACAAGTAACTCTGACTCTGTTAAATTTTCAAAAATAAATTTTTCTGGTTTTTCTCCTTCAGCAACAGTGTCATTACCAAGAGCACTATATAATTTACTTTGAATATCGGGACTAAAATACTTTTGTCCACTTGCAACCATTTTAATTGCTTTTACAATATGTTCTCCAGCGCTATTCTTAGAAATATAACCTTTACAACCTAAGTCAAGTACTTCTTGAACAATTTTTAAATCATCATAACTAGACAATATGATTACTTTTTGTTCTTTCTTTTTCTTCTTAAAGTATTTTAAAACTTCAAAACCATCTAAAATTGGCATTGTGATGTCTAAAATTAAAACATCCGCTTTATTTTCTTTTACTTTAAACCAATCTACAACTTCTTGCCCTGTTAGAGAGGAACCTATAATTTCTATGTCTTTGTCAGTATTTATTAAAGCGATGATACCTTCTATTATTATTTTGTGGTCATCAGCTACGTGAACGTATATCTTTTCTTTCATTTTGATATTACAAATTTAGAACACATATTTAGATTCTACAACACCATTTATGGTGAAATTTTTACATTACCATAAATGGTAATTGCATTACCATTTATGGTAATCGAATCCTTTTAAGTTATTGATTTAAAGTGATTTAAAAATTTACATTTTTAGTCGTTTTTTTACCAAAAAATATTTTTGTAAAAATAAGATTTTATTTTTTCTTCTAAAAACTCCTAAAAAATAAAAAACCGAGAACTTCGTTCTCGGTTTTTTTTCGCACTAATATAACTAAGGTGTTAAGCTTATCGTAATCTATCTACAGATTTTACAAGATCTTCATCCTTTTTTATAGCTTTGTTTGCCAAAACAATAAGCACAACAGCTAAAATTGGTAAGAACATCCCAATACCATTCTCAGAAATCGAAACTTCTCCTGGTAGAGTTAGAGATACATATAACAATAATCCTAATAAAAAAAGGTTTATCAAAATAACAATTCTTCCTACTACAAATTGTAATTTTCTATTTTTAAATAAAAAAATAGCTACCACAGATATTACAGCAGAAAGTAAAAATAGCATTGGTATTACTTTTAAAAGAAAAGATTCTTTTAAAAGTAAATCTAATGCGAACACTTGGTTTTTAAGATTTTCCCATAAATCGAACACAAATATTAACCCCCCAGAAACTAAGGATGCTAATAATAAGTATATACTTTGTATTCTTTGAATCATCTTAAAATAATAAGTTTACAAAAGTAACTTTTTCTTTTTTAAAAAGAAAATGAAAGTCTTAAAAAAAATGTATATATTTGTTGTATAAATACCGCACAAAATATATTGTATAGTACTATATACGATACTAAAAAACTCAAATAAAATATAATTAATCTTAGAAAAATTAAGATTTACATTTAACTTAATATATAACGAATGTTCGAAATCTCTGAACTAAAAGCAAAAAAACTTGCTAATTTACAGGAAATTGCAAAATCTATTGGTCTTAAAAAAATTAGCCAAGTAAAAAAATTAGACTTGGTATATCAAATTTTAGATACTCAAGCTGCAAACCCTGCAAAAGCGGAAACTTCTACTAAAACTGAAGAAACCTCAAAAACAGAAAAGCCTAAAAGAAAACGAGTAGCTAAAGTTGTGCCAAATAAAACACCTGATAGAACTCCTTCTGTAGAAAAATTACCTGAAGAAAATAAAGTTGTAGAAAATAAAATTGAGGAGAAAAAAGAGGTTCATACTCCTAAAAAAGAAGTAAAAAAACCTACAAAACCTGCTGCTAATCAAAATAAGCCTCAGCAAAATAAACCTCAGCATAAAAATCAAAATAATAATCAGAATAACCAGAATAACCAGAATAATAATCAACAAAAAAATAAAAATCAGAATCAGAATAGGGATAAAAAACCTCAAGTAAGTAGAGGTAATAAATCTAACAATAGATATAGAGATCCTGATTTTGAATTTGATGGTATAATAGAAAGTGAAGGTGTTTTAGAAATGATGCCTGATGGTTATGGTTTTTTACGCTCTTCTGACTACAATTATTTATCATCTCCTGATGATATTTATGTTTCTCAGTCTCAAATTAAATTGTTTGGTTTAAAAACAGGTGATACTGTTAGAGGAAATGTAAGACCACCAAAAGAAGGTGAAAAATATTTCCCATTAATTAGAGTATCAAAAATAAATGGATTAAACCCAAATATTGTTAGAGATAGAGTTTCATTTGAGCATTTAACACCTTTGTTCCCTCAGGAAAAATTAAATTTAGCAGAAAAAGGAAGTTCTTTATCAACAAGAATTATCGATTTATTTTCTCCTTTAGGAAAAGGACAAAGAGGTATGATTGTTGCTCAGCCAAAAACGGGTAAAACAATGTTATTAAAGGATGTTGCAAATGCAATTGCAGCAAATCACCCTGAAGTATATCAAATTGTTTTATTAATAGACGAAAGACCAGAGGAGGTTACAGACATGAAACGTAATGTTCGTGGTGAAGTCGTTGCTTCTACTTTTGATGAACCTGCAGATAAACACGTAAAAGTGGCTAATATCGTTTTAGAAAAAGCGAAAAGATTGGTAGAATGTGGTCATGATGTTGTTATTCTTTTAGATTCTATTACACGTTTGGCAAGAGCTTATAATACAGTTGCACCTGCTTCTGGAAAAATACTTTCTGGTGGTATAGATGCTAATGCATTGCACAAACCTAAACGTTTCTTTGGTGCTGCAAGAAATATAGAAAATGGTGGTTCTTTAACCATTATTGCAACTGCGCTTACTGAAACTGGTTCTAAAATGGACGAAGTTATCTTCGAAGAATTTAAAGGAACAGGTAATATGGAACTTCAATTAGATAGAAATATTTCTAACAGAAGAATTTACCCAGCTATTGATTTAATTAAATCTTCTACAAGACGTGATGATTTATTATTAGATGCTAAAACTGTACAAAGAATGTGGGTTTTACGTAAGTATTTGGCAGATATGAATCCTATAGAAGCAATGGAATTTATTAATGATAGAATTAAGTTCTCTAAAAATAATGATGAATTTTTAATCTCTATGAATGGATAATTCATTGGGAATTTAAAAAATAAAATTTACACAAAACCTTTTTGATTTCTCAAAAAGGTTTTTTTATTTTAAGCAATTCCCTGTTTCATCACTCGTTTTTTATATTCAGTAAAAGAATAAAAAAGAGCTCAAAAAAAGTTTTCTCTAAATTTCTGAAGGACTAAACATTTTTATAAACCTATTATAATTGATTTTTAACTTTTAATAGTTTTCTTCAAAAAAAAAGAACGGTATTATCTATATGAATAAAATTTATATTTAAAAAATTGATAAGGTTTTTTTATTGCTCAAGAATCTAGTTTTGATAAAAAAAGCAATAAAGGGGATATTTAAAACAAAAAAATCCGTTCAAAATTAATTGAACGGATTTCTTATATTATAAAATAGAATTTCTTAATTAGATACGTACATATTCGCTCTATTATCTTCTACATTAGAAGCTTCTTTAATTGCTTGATAAATTCTAAATGTTAATCTTTTTCTAGATTCAGCAATTCTTTTTCTTGCAGAATCATAATTTGGTAATGCTGTTGGTAGTTCTTTTTTAACTACTGTAAAAGCGTACACACCTCTATTACCATCAATTTTATTGTATAACTTATTCAATTCTGCATTATACATTGCTCCAACAATTTTAGGCTCTGAACCAGCTCCTGAAAGTGTAGGACTTTTTAAGTTTACAGCATTTGCAGTTTTTACATTGGTATTATTTGCTTTTGCAATATCTTGTAAAGTAGCACCATTCATTTTTTCTGAAATCATAGCTGCTTTCTTTTTATTTACTAAAATAGGTCTAACTCTGTTAGTTGCTTTTTCTGCCGACATTAATCCTTTCTTTGTTTTTGCAGTAACTGTAACAACTACATAACCACCTTCTAAATCGAACTTCTCAAAGCTACCAACTTCTGTATCTCCTTTAAAAGACCAACTTACAATTTGTCTTTGATTTCCTATACCTGGTACATTTTCATCTAAAGTTTTTAAACCCACTGCAGGTCTAGCTGAATATTTCTTTTCTTTAGCAGTATCAGCAAAATCTTTACCATTTGTAAGTGCTAAAGCAAATTGTTGTGCTTCTTGAAAAGTTGAGTTTTCTGTAGCTTCAGAAGGTACTATTTTTCTTCCATAAGTAACTAATTTAACTACTTTTTGGTCATTTTTTGCATCATCTACTCTAATAATATGAAAACCAAATTTTGTTTTAACAACATCTATAGATCCTTTTTTATTGTTAAACATATAGTCTGCAAAGTCATCATCAAAATTAGGTGCGAATGCAGTATTGTAAGTTACCCAACCAATATCACCACCTTTTCCTTTAGTCCCATCAGGGTTTATTTCATCTGCAATTTCTGTAAATTTCTTTTTATTTCTTCTAACAAGGTTATAAATACTGTCTACTGTTTTCTTTGCTTGTTCTTCAGTTTTAGTTGTTTCTGCAGTTGCTGATTGAGAACCTGCAAAAGGAACTAAAATATGGCTTGACTTTACAGAGTCTGGCATTTGTGTAATTTCTGTAATTTTAGAAATTTTAAAATGATTTTGATCTTTATAAGGACCAACTACGTCTCCTTTAGAAGCGTTAAAAACTTGATCTGCAATTGCTTTATTTACATCATTTTTATATGTGAATTTTTCTTCTAAATTAAGATCTGAATCATTTTCACTAAAGAACTCTGCATAATTTGTTGTGTTTTTTAGACCTACATATTTTACACCATTTTCTTCTGTATCTTCAATAAACTTTGCAACATTATTTTTTATAGCAGTTTCATCTTCTGGTGTTGCTGTTATTCTAAATTGTACATAAGAAATATCTCTAGAAGCTTCTACTTTAAAATCTGCTTCATTTTCTTTGATATATGCTTCTACTTCAGATTTTTTAATTTTCACTAAACTATCTGCAACTGATGTATAAGGCACAAAAACAAACTGACTATTTAATTTTGTATTGTTTACAAAATATTCTGCTTCTCCTTCTTTTAATGAAGCGCCTAAACCAGCAGTTACTAATTTGTTGTAAATATTTGTTTCTGAATTGTCTTTAATTTGATTCATATAGTTAGACCAAGCAGTCCACATTTCTTTGTTATTAGCTTTTGTATCTGCTAAAAATTGCTTGAACTTTTCTTCGTCAAATAGACCAGCTTCGTTTAGAAACTGAGGGTTACTTTTAACTGATGGTGCATTGATTAATTCATTCCAAACATCTGCTTCACCAACTGTAATTCCTGCATTTTCTAATTGGTTTTTATATATTTTCTTTCTAAGAATATTATCCCAAACAGTATTAGCTGCTTGCATTTCAGACACTCTACCTCCAGATTGTTGTTTATATGTTTCTAAAGCTGTAGCAAATTCCTGTCTAGAAATAACTTCTCCATTTACTTCTCCT
This sequence comes from Polaribacter sp., assembly GCA_045110395.1. Classification (GTDB taxonomy): domain Bacteria; phylum Bacteroidota; class Bacteroidia; order Flavobacteriales; family Flavobacteriaceae; genus Polaribacter. Next base: position 6,127 of record JBGCFX010000120.1, on the reverse strand, counting down.
ACTTCATTTACTTTGCTTGAGTTAAAAAAGTCCCCTAATGTAGAAGGGTCTAATACAAAAGCAAAAAGTGCTAAACCAATAATAATTATTAGGAACATTGAGCGTTCTCTAATTTTTGATAAAATTGCCATACGTTATTTATTTAATTTCAGTTGGCGAATATACGATTTGGGTTTTAATAACACAACCGATTTTATAGTTAATAACAGTAAGTTTTAGGGTTTTATGAAGTTATAAAAGATTTTAAGTATTTTAATCTTCTTCTGTTATGAGTTGAAAGCTAACTTCATCTATTTTTGCGCCACTCATTTTTAAGATTTTTATATGAAAACCTTCTATTTCTATGACTTCTTTTTCTTCAGGAATATTTTCTGTATGTTCTATAATGAAGCCTCCTAAAGTTTCATAAGCCTCTGATTTTGGTATATTTAAATCGTATTCTTCATTCAAATAATCGATTTCTAACCTTGCAGAAAAATTGAATGTTTTCTCGTTTAATTTTTCTTCTAAATATACTTGAGAATCGTGTTCATCTTCTATCTCTCCAAACAGTTCTTCTACAATATCTTCTACTGTAATCATCCCAGACGTACCTCCATATTCATCTACAACTACAGCTACACTTTTTCTTTTTTTCATTAAGATGTTTAAAACATCATTAATCATCATAGATTCTGGCACAATTTCTATGGGCAATAAAATAGATTTAATGGTTTTTGGCTTCTTAAATAACTCAAAAGCATTCACATAACCAATAACATCATCTAAAGATGTTTTAAATACAATAACTTTAGACAAACCAGTTTCTATAAAAGTATTTTTTAAATTGGTAACTTTCTCATGAATTTCTAATGCAACAATTTCGGTTCTAGGCACCATTACTTCTCTAGCTTTTACATTATGAAATTCTAATGCGTTTTGAAAAATTTGAATCTCAGAATCCATTTCTTCATCTTCGTTACCAGTTTCTAATTGTTCAGAAATATAATTCCCTAATTCCTCTTTACTAAACTCTGTTTGTGTTTCATCAGAATTTGTTTTAAAAAAAACTTTCAGAAAAAAATCTGAAATTGTTGTAATAAATTCAGAAAAAAAGTGAAACAAAACATAGAAAACATAAGCAGGCACTGCAAATATTTTTAAAACTTCATTTGCATAAATTCTAAAAATGGCTTTTGGCAAAAACTCTGCTGTAACCAAAATAACTATCGTAGATATAATGGTTTGTATCAATAAAATAGAAAAATCGTTATAGGAAGTTAAAGGTAAAATTCTTACTAAAAATTCGCCCATATAATAACTATAAACAACCAACGAAATATTATTGCCTACCAACATTGTAGTAATAAATTTTGATGATTTTTGGGTAATTTTATTGAGAATTTTAGGGATAAAACCTTCTCTCTTCTTTTCTAGTTCTATATGTAGTTTATTGGCAGAAACGAATGCAATTTCCATTCCTGAAAAAAAAGCAGAGAGTGCAATAGATATTAAAATAATTATGAGTTCTACCTCCATAATAAATTTAAGAATTGAATTCTAAATTTACAATTTTATTCATAGAAAAAGAATATTATTGTTGCTTATGTTGGTTGTTTCTTTTTTCTACCTTTTTTCTAAAATGTCTTTTAAAGAAAAAAACTAAGGTTATAAAAATAGCAAAACCAAGAAACAAGTATGCTCTTTCTCTTTCTGAATTCCACCTAACTATACCTTCTATCAAACAAATAAAAGCTACCATTAAATAACCATATTGAAAAAATTTCCAAATTTTACTCATCATTTATTATTTTAATCTTCTGTTGTTTCTAATCTTCCTGTAGTTTTCTTTGCCAAATGCTTACTTAAATCTTCTTTGCACTCAAAACCAATTCCAAAAATGGTATCTTTTTGTGTTGTTAAAGTAAATGGTTTTTCAGAAAAAAAATATTTTGTATTTTGATCCCAATAGAGTTGTTCTGTTTCTAATCTTGATTTATTTATATGATTGATAACAACAACATTTCCTTTAATTTCAGAAACCAATGTTTTAGAATAAGAAAGCGCATAATTACCAACTATAGTAACAGAATCTACTCCATTATTTTCGAAATTTATAATTTCTATTCCTTTAGGAAATTCATTATAAGGATGCGTTTTTCTGTTGCTAAAATCTAATAATAAAGGTGTAATTAATTTTGAAGTTATCCTCCCAGAATCTTTATATACGTGAAATGCATCTGTTGCTTTGCCTATTGGTAGATTTTTAGAAGCTAAAAAATCTCTAACTTCATTTGCATTATTTGTACAAGAAAAAAGCATTACTGTTACAAAAATAACAGTAATGCTTTTAATTATTATATGTTTGTGTTTCTTCACAAGTTGTGTTTATTTAGGTACTTTAACAGTAAGTCCTATCCAACATTTTATACTATGATTACTACCTGGTTCAACACCTTGCTCAAAAACATCTGTTTTAGTAGGTACATTACCTGAGTAACTTCTAATATATCTTCTAGCTGCAGAAGAAATACTTGGATCTACTCTTTGAGCTCTTTGTGCTTCGTTTAAAGCAGCAACATATACCATTCTTTTTTCAAAAAGATTAGTACCACATGAGTTAGCACTTGATTGGTACATTCTTGCAATTAATAAATGTGCTCTACCAGAATTAGGATTATAACTTAATGCCTCTCTAGCTAAACCTCTTGCTTTACTATACTGTTTTCTGTTCATTGCAGATTGAGCAAATTTTAATTTATACTTTGCCTTTTTTAAAGGATCTGTTTCTAAATCAAAAGACTTTTGTCTCATTTCGTTTGCACCAGCAGTGTCACCATTATCTTCTAATACATTTGCTAAAAAAGCATATGCTTCTGGTGATGGTGAAGCCTCTGCAAAAGCTTTAACTAACTCTGCATACAAAGGTTCTGATTGACAGCCTTTGTTAAACATTCTAGAAACTGCTCTTTTTAACCATTGTGCGTTTGTTTTATTTGCTTCAAAATCTCTCTTATACAAAGGTATTAACCTCTCACATGTAGAAATTCCTACTATAATTGCATCTAAACCACCTTCTACAGTTCCTAATGCTCTTGAGTTTGTAGAATATGCATGAATTAATTTTTTATTGTTAATGGTATCTTTTCTTAAATCAGTTAATCTTTTAGCATATCCATCTAATTTCTTAGTTACATTTTCTAAAACATCATCATAGGTATCAAACACTTTTTGAGGGTCTGTATCTTTGTTTCTATCAGTTACACCTTGAAAATATATATATAAATTTTTAACACCCATTTTAGTTGGGTCTATACTGTATGCTTTTTCTAAAATTGTAAAAATCTCATCATCAGAAGCTAATTTATTTTTAGATAAATACGTTGCATAATCACTATGCACTTTAGCTGAGTTGGCTTTAGGAAAATATTGCAACCTTTGTTCGTAAACTCTTTTTGCTAAAACTGGGTCTTTTCTAACTTTTTCTGCTAAAGTAGCCCCAAATTTGTATATGTTAACAGATAAGTCTTTACAATTGTCCATTAAATGAATCCAATTGGTGTAAGCATCCTCATATTTTTTAGATTTAAAATCTCCTTTAAAAAGATTGTATTTAATAGTACAGTCTCTCTTGGCATCATCTTGCCCATTTGTCTTTGCTGTAAACATAAATAATGTAGCAACTAATAAAAACGTAATTTTCTTCATTTTGTTTGTTTTTTGTTAATCTATTTTTCTTTTAATGAACCAACCTGTATCTGTCAAAGATAAACTTAATCTAAAATTAAAATAATTTTCTTGTATTAAATTATTTTCAGTAGAACCTCTTTTTCCAAACTCAAATCCCATATTTATGTTGGATAGTTGTTTCAATGGTAAACCTAAACCAAAAGATATGCCAAAGTCGTTAACAGAAGTAAAATTTGATGAATTTCCTGAACTATCAATTAATAAACCTGTTTTTTCCAATCGTAAACCAGCTCTATATGTAACTCTTTGCCAGTAACTTGAAATAGAATTTATCTTTGGAATATAAAAACCACCTAAAGAAAATCTATTTGACTCTCCATATTTGAATGTAGCATTTGAAATATTATTTAAATTTGTCGTTTGAAAAGCATCTTGAGTTTCGAATTCTGCACCCACATACCATTTATCAAATTTACCAATACCACCACCAAAAATTGTTTTTAGAGGTAAATTATACTTTCCTGCAACAGAACTGTCAGACAAAGTATCTCTTGCTGTTTCACCTCCTGTATTACTAAAGGTAAGTGTATATAAATAATCATTACCTGTAACATCTAGTTCGTTTCCAAGCTTTAAAGTTGCTCCTGCATTTACAACTAAGTCATTTTTTAACACTTTTTGATACTGTGTACCTAAAGTTACAGAACCTCCTCTAACAATTAAAGTTTCGTTATTTTTTGTAGCTAAACTAACATTTGCTCTTTGGTTTACAATATTATGTTCTACATTACCAAAACTGTAATCTGCTTCTATACCAACAGATACATTTTTAAAGAGTTTCATACCAAAACTACCATAAACTCTATTAATACCTCCAGTACCAGATAAAATATTAATTTCTGTAGCAACTCCACTAGCATCAAATTCTGTATTAGAAATAGAATAACCAACAGAAGAAATTGGTTGTAAACCAAAAGAAAAGCCAGCTTTCTCTCCAATAGGAAAAGCCAAAGCAACATAACTTAAACTGGTAGAATTAGAAGTCTGCTCTACATTACCATTTTTTATAGTTAAATCTGAATTTACTGCCCCAAATGCATAGGTTGTATATCTTAAATGTGCATAGGCAGCTGGATTGGTAAAGTTTAAATATTTGTAGTGATTAAAAGCAACTCCAATACCACCCATACTGCTTTGTTCTACAGTTAGAGAATTAAATTCGTCTCCAATGCCAAAAAAAGAATATGGAGATGAGCTTGTTCTTTGCGCTACTAAACTTATAGAAGTAATCAGTAAAAAAGCTACTAAAATATTTCTTATCATTTGTTTTTGTTAAAAATCAATATTTTATTTAATCCTTCTAGGAGAAAATTTTGATTGGCAAATATGCTACTTTTTAATTGTTTTGACAAGAAATTTGTGTCTCCTCCTGTTAAAACTACTGTTAAATCTAAATATTTTTGTTGATACTCTTTTATTACACCATCTATCTCTTTTACAACACCATTTAAAACCCCTGAAACAATACTTCTTTCCGTGTTTTTTCCAATAAAATTTTTCACCTCTAATGTATCTACTAAAGGAAGATTTGCTGTAAATTTATGTAAAGCTTTGTATCGTAAATGTATTCCTGGAGAAATTGCGCCCCCTAAATATTCTTTTTTAGCATTTACAAAATCAAAAGTAATACAAGTACCAGCATCAATTACTAAAACGTTTTTATTAGGGAATTGTTTTGCAGCACCAGCAACTAAAGCAATTCTATCTACTCCTAAAGTTTTTGGTGTTTCATATAAGTTGATAAAAGGAATTTTTGAACTTGCAGAAACTTCTTTTAAATTGACGATTTCTTTTAATAGAGACATTTTTTTTCCTGAAATCGAAGCAACATTCGATACTATTACATCAGAAATTGTATTTTTTTTGATTATTTTTTTAATTTCTGAAATTATTTTTCGTTTATCAAAAATAAATAATTCTATTAATTTATCTTCCTCAAAAACAGCTGCTTTAACTCTTGTATTTCCAATATCTATAGCTAGATTCATATTTCAAATTTAAAGAAAAATTAAAAAAAAATTACATTTTTTTAGTTTTTCTTTAGTAGATGTAAAAAAACATTTTATATTTGCATCCGCTAAGACAATGGTGCCTTAGCTCAGTTGGTAGAGCAAAGGACTGAAAATCCTTGTGTCCCTGGTTCGATTCCTGGAGGCACCACCTTAAAACCCTTGAAACCTCAGTGTTTACAAGGGTTTTTTAATTTTGTGTGCTGAATTGTGTGCTAATAAAAAACCGCTACAAATTAATGCAACGGTTTTATAATGCTTATTTAACTTCTATTATTAAGCCACTGTACCAGAGCCTAAATAAACACTATTTGATACTGTTTTACCATCTTGAGAAACAAATGCCATAAATAGCTCTATTGTATCTCCTGTATATGATGTTGGCAATG
>JBGCFX010000119.1:0-8048 GCA_045110395.1 Polaribacter sp. | reverse complement strand
CTTTTATGTTTTCATAATCAAATTCATTTACGAATTGCAATCCAATTTTTTGTAAAATTTTATTTGACCCTATATTTTTTGTGTCTGTGGCTCCGTAAATAATATCATAATTCATTATCTTAAAACCATATTCTAAACAAGTAAAAGCAGCTTCAGATGCATATCCTTTATACCAATATTTAGGAATTAGTCTATAACCAATATCAATAAAATTTTGAAAACTATTTAATACTTCTTTTTCTCCTGTATTTAATTTAAATCCTGCCCAACCTATAAAATCTCCAGATTTTTTTTCAATTGTAGCAAAACGCCCAATTCCTCTTTCTGCATACTGTTCTCTAATATAAGAGATGTTTTTTGCAGCCTCTTCTTTCGTTTTTATAGGTTTATTACCTAAATATTGATGTACTTTTTTATTCGAATCTAATTCAAACATTCCATCAATATCATTTTCTTGAATCTCTCTGAGAATAAGCCTTTCCGTTTCTAAATAAAATTTCATAGTTGTCAAATATAGCTAAAATTAATCGTTTTTAAACGACTACAAACAATTACAACCGAAAGTAATTGCTTTCTAACCGAATAAAATTTGAGTTGTGTCGCAATTTTGCAATGTCAAACAGAACTAATGACGTTTGACTTTTTAAAAACACTTATCTTATGAATACGTTAAGAAACAAAGTACAGTTAATTGGTAGATTGGGTCAAGATCCAGAAATTATTACTTTTAAAGATGGTAACAAAATGGCAAAATTTTCTATGGCTACAGATGATAGTTACAAAGACAAATCTGGCAATAAAGTAGAGCGTGCTTATTGGCATTCAATAATTATAAAAGGAGGCCTAGTAAATGTGGTGGAAAACTATGTAAATAAGGGGCAAGAAATTGCAGTAGAAGGCAAATTAACTAATAGAAGTTACCAAACTGAAACAGGAGAAAAAAGATATATCACAGAAATTTTAGTGAATGAATTGTTGATGTTGGGAGGAAAATAGATTGGGAAATTTGTTATGAAAACTAAAATCCACTTTTTTAAAGTGGATTTTTTTATTGTTAAAAAATTCCGAAATTTTAAAGAAAAAGAAAATCGCTACATTTTTTTTGTAACTTACAAATCAATTCTAAAAAGAACTTTTATGCCAAATTATACTTTACATATTAATGGAAAAGAACGAACTGTTTCTGCAGATGCAGACACACCACTTTTATGGGTTTTAAGAGACGAACTCAATTTAGTAGGTACAAAATTTGGTTGTGGCATTGCACAATGTGGTGCTTGTACTGTTCACGTAGATGGTGTTGCAACAAGAAGTTGTCAAATGCAAGTTTCTATTTTAGATGATGTAAAAATTACAACGATAGAAGGTTTATCAGAAGGTGGTAAACATCCTGTACAAGAAGCTTGGAAAGAGATTGATGTACCACAATGTGGCTACTGCCAAGCAGGACAAATAATGACAGCCTCTGCATTTTTATCAGAAAATAAAAACCCTTCAGAAGAAGAAATTAGACAAGCAATGCATGGCAACATTTGTAGATGTGCATCTTATAATAGAATTGAAAAAGCAGTAAAAGTTGCTGCTGATAAAATGTCTTAATTAAAAGAGATTTCTCGAAGAGAAAAACCTTAAAATTGTCATTCCTGTGAAAACAGGAATCTTAAACTTATAAAACAATGGAATCTCAAAAAAAATATAATTTTAGTCGAAGAAACTTTTTAAAAACATCAGTTTTAGCAAGTGGTGGCCTATTAATTGGCTTCAATTTAATTACAGCTTGCAAAGCAGAAGTAGTAATGCCTGTAGATATTGCCAATTTAAATTTTAATGATTTTAATGCATTTATTAAAATTTCGGAAGAAGGTTATGTCACTATTTTTTCTCCAAATCCAGAAATCGGGCAAGGTGTAAAAACATCTATGCCAATGATTATTGCAGAAGAATTAGATGTAGAATGGGCCAAAGTAAACGTTGTTCAAGGAGCTTTAGATACCAAAAATTTTAAAAGACAAGTTGCTGGTGGAAGCCAATCTATTCGTTTTGGTTGGAATGCTTTAAGAGAAACAGGAGCAACTGCTAAACAAATGTTAGTAAATGCTGCTGCTATAAAATGGAATGTTGATGCAGCAACTCTAAAAGCATCAAAAGGAATTATTACCAATACAAATGGTGATAAATTAGGTTATGGAGATGTAGTAAAAGAAGCAGCTTTATTAGAAGTGCCTGAAAATGTAAAACTGAAAAAAACCAAAGAGTATACCATTATTGGGCAAGAAATTGTAAATGTAGATATTGATAAAATTATCACAGGAAAACCTTTATTTGGTCTAGATTATAAAGCAGAAGGAATGCTAATTGCATCAGTTTTAAGACCACCAGCTTTTGGGCAAAAACTAGTAAGTTTTGATGCCACTGAAGCAAAAAAAGTAAAAGGAGTTGTAGATGTAATTACAATAGGAGATAAAGTAAGAAAATTTAATGAATCTAATAAAAGAGATTGGACATTTCAAATCTCTGATTCTGATAAAGTGGTTGTAATTGCAACAAATACTTGGGCAGCCATTAAAGGTAAAAAAGCACTTTCTGCAGTTTGGAAAGAAGATTCTCAACTAGAATCTACAGAAAATCACCATAAAATTTTAACTAAAATCTTAGATGGTAAAAAAGCAAATATAAGACGTGAAGATGGTAATGTTAATAAAGCATTTAAAAACGCAGATAAGGTTATAGAAAGAACATATAACTCTCCTTTTTTACCACACAATTGTATGGAACCTATGAACTTTTATGCAAATGTAACACCAGAAAAAATATATTTAGCTGGTCCAGTGCAAACACCTGCTTCAGCAGCAAAAGTTGTAGCAGATTTGTTAGATGTAGATCAAGAAAAAGTCCATTTAGAAATGACAAGAATGGGTGGTGGTTTTGGTAGAAGATTATATGGAGATTTTGTGTATGAAGCTGCAGAAATATCAAATACTATTAAAAAACCAATCAAATTAATTTCTACCAGAGAAGATGATATGACAACTGGCGTTTATAAACCTTCTATAAAATACAGAATAAAAGCAGCTTTAAAAGATGGGAAAATTACAGGGTACCATTTAAAAGAAGCAGCAGTTGGTAATAATATGTATGGCTCCATTCCTAACTTTTTTCCAGCAGGATGTATCCCTAATTATAAAGTAGAAACTGGTAATTATAAAAGTAATATTACAACAGGAGCTTGGAGAGCACCTTACACCAACTTTTTGGCGTTTGCAGAACAAAGTTTCTTTGATGAATTGGCAACAGCATTAAATATAGATACTATTCAATTGCGTTTAGATTTATTACAAAACGTAAAAAATACAGATGATAAAAGTATCCAATATTCTGGACAAAGAATGGAAGACACTATTAAATTAGTGAGAGAAAAAGCAAATTGGGGTAAAACTGAAAAAGGAGTTTTTCAAGGGTTTGCAGCTTACTATAGTCACAATACACACGTAGCAGAAATTGCAGATATTATTTTAAAAGACGGATTACCTGTAATTAAAAAAGTAACAGCTGCAGTAGATTGTGGAGTTGTTGTAAATCCAATAGGAGCAAGAAATCAAGTTGAAGGTGGAGTTTTAGACGGAATTGGACATGCTATGTATGCAGATTTTTCATTCAAAAATGGAATACCAGATTCTAAAAATTTTGATACATACAAATTAATCAGAATGCAAGAAACTCCAAAAGTTGATGTTCATTTTGTACAAAACGATTTATCGCCAACAGGTTTAGGAGAACCAGGTTTACCACCAGCAGGAGGTGCAGTTGCAAACGCTATACATGCAGCTTTAGGAAAACGTTTGTATAGTCAGCCTTTTGTAAATGAGTTGAATAAAAGCAGCATTTTAGGATAGTTTTCAATGATAATTTTACCACTTTCAGGCTTCCCAGATTTTAATATCTTTAGCACGCCTTTGTTAATCTTAGTTTTTCAAGGACTAATTTTTGTAGGTTTATTGGTTGCTAGATATTATAAGAAAAGAAATATTTCTGATTTATTTTTAGCACTTATTTTGGTATTAATTTGTTACGAACAAATTTGTTATACCATTGGTTTTATGAATTGGTATGATGTGTTTCAAAACACAAAAATCAATTATTTTTTAATTCCTATGGGATTAGCAATAGGACCTCTTGTTTACTTTTATGTAAAATCTATTACTACATCAAATTTTAAATTTAAAAAGAAAAATGTATGGCATTTTTTGCCTATTTTTTTATTGATAATTTTTAGACTTTCAATCTATATTTATGATAGTATACAGCCAGGATTTAATGAAACTCAAAATGGAGTTCTCAAACTTTCTTTAGATGAACCCATTATTTCTCCAGTTCATATGTATGTTAGTTTTGCGCAAATGTTATTGTATTTAGCGTTTACTTTTCAGTTATTTTATCAATATAGAAAAAGAATTCAGCAATATTTTTCTAATACCTACAAGTTAGAACTCAATTGGATTCTTAGTTTTTTAATCGTTTTTTCTGCACTATTTATATACGATTCTTTGCAAAGTCTAATTGGTGCATTAATTATAGATTTAAACTATATGCAACGTTGGTGGCTAAACCTTTTTATGGCTTTAGTTGTATTATTTGTTGGTATAAAAGGCTATTTTACAGACACTACAAAATTGAATAAATTGTCCTTCGTTTTTTCGCCAAACCCAGAAAGTATTCCTCAAATAAAAGAAGATAAAAATGATGTTTCTAAATTAGATATCGAAAAAGTGTCAAATTATTTAGAAACTCAAAAACCATATCTAAATCCAGATTTGAATTTGTCAGATTTGGCAGAAATGTTAGAAATGAATCGTGCTGAATTAAGTAAAATCATTAATAATGGCTTCCATAAAAATTTTAACGATTTTATTAATGAATATAGAGTACTAGTTTTTAAAGAAAAACTTAAAAATGGCGCTCACAAAAACCTCTCTTTATTAGGTGTAGCTTACGATTGTGGTTTTAATAGCAAAGCTACTTTTAATCGTGTTTTTAAGAAAATAACTCACACTTCACCAACTCAATTTTTACAATCTACTTTAAAATAAGGCGTCTCAAATCGTATATAAGACGTCTAAATACAGTTTAAGTCGTTCACAGAAAACATAAGTTGCAATTTTGTCTTATCAAACAGATAAAATAAATATTTATGAAAGCACGATTATTAAAATCCGCACAAATTATTATAACTCCTATACTACAAAAACATTGGTTTGCAGATTTTCTTTTTGCGATACCAAGAATTATTTGCGGCTTACTTTTAACACTAAGTTTTGGCTCAGATAAATTTGGTTTGCCTTGGTCTAATACTGCAAATTTAGGTTTCTTCGAAGTTGCAGCTTGGTTTCCAAAAGATGTTGCAGAATATGGAGGAATCTTTGCAGTCTTCCCAGTCTTTTTTGCTTGGTCAGGAGCTTTTGCAGAAGCAGTTGGTGGCTTATTTTTAGCCCTTGGTTTTAAAACAAGAATTGCTTCTTTTTTAATTATGTGTACAATGTTGGTGGCTATATTTCTACAAAAATGGAACCAAGGAATGTGGTCTATGTTGCCTGCAATGGGTTTTTTATGGGTATCTATGTATCACTTGTATTTAGGTTCAGGACGTTTTGGAATTGATAACATAATCGCAAAAAAATAAATAAATTATAACTTTTAAAAATTAGAACAATGAAAACAGTATTTACAATTATGATTAGTATTTGCCTTTTATCAACAGTAAAAGCACAAACAAAAGTAGAAATATCAGATTTTGAAACTTTAAATAACACCAATTGGAAAGGAACTTTAATGTACGTAAATTATAGCGATGGAAAAGAAGTTACATTACAAACAACAATGAGAATTGAGTTAAAGAAAAATAAAGTAATTACAGAAATTAAATTTCCTGGAGAACCAAAAGCAAATTCTACAACTAAAATTAAGTTGAGAAAAAAAGGTACTTTTTTTGGTGATGAAAAAATTCTTAAAAAAGAAAATTTAGAAAATGAAACACTAAAAATCACTACTTTTTATAAAGGAAATGATAATGGTAAAAAAGCAAAAATGTATAAAACGTATCTCTTTAATAAAGACACTTTTGTAATTACAAAAGAGGTTGAATATATAGGTTCTAAAGACAGGTTTATAAGAAATAAACAAAGCTATAAGCGTATTTAAAATTCATTAAAATGAAGAATTATTTAAAAATCACGATTATCATATTATTAATTTCATTCTCTAGTTGTGTACAAAAAGAACATCAAAAAAAAGTAACATTTTATGTTGATACAAATGGAATTGAAGATGTAAAATCAATAGGAATTAGAGGAGATTTCCTGCCCAATAAATGGAGAAAAACGGTTCTTTTAACAGATGAAAATAATGATGGTATTTACGAAATTACGTTCTCAGAAAAAACAGCTGCTTATGGTATAGAATTCAAATTTGTGAAAAATGAGAATGAATTTGAATTAAAAGGAAAAGACAATAGAGAAATTGTTTTTAAATACGAACCAGAGACAATTGTTTATACCACAAAATTTAATCAAGAAAAAGTATTGAAAAAATAAAAATGATCATAAAAATTGTTTAATTAGGGTATTGTTAGAGATAGCAATACCTTAAAAATTTTAATAATATTTTATAAAAAATTGTCCATTATCTTTAACCTACTTTTAACAAATTTCAAAATGTTAAAATTGTAGATTTGTTTTTCGTAAAATTAAAACTAATACAATATTACAATGGATGTAGATGTAAGAGCTATTAATGAAAAAATAGAAAGAGAAAGTGCCTTTATAGACATACTTACTTTAGAAATGAATAAAGTAATTGTAGGGCAAAAACAAATGATAGAAAGTTTGTTGATTGGCTTACTTGGTAATGGTCATATTTTATTAGAAGGTGTTCCTGGTTTGGCAAAAACATTAGCCATAAATACCCTGTCTAAAGCTGTACAAGGTAGTTTTAGTAGAGTTCAATTTACGCCAGATTTGTTGCCTGCAGATGTTGTAGGAACTATGATTTACAATATGCAAAAAAATAGTTTCGAGATTAAAAAAGGACCTATTTTCGCCAATTTTGTATTAGCAGATGAGATTAACAGAGCTCCAGCAAAAGTGCAATCTGCTTTATTAGAAGCAATGCAAGAACGCCAAATTACTATTGGTGATACTACTTTTAAACTTGATGAACCATTTTTAGTAATGGCAACTCAAAACCCAGTAGAACAAGAAGGAACTTACCCTCTACCAGAAGCACAAGTAGACAGATTTATGCTAAAGGTTGTAATCGATTATCCAAAATTACAAGATGAGCAAGTTATTATGCGTCAAAATTTAACTGGTGGTTTTGCAAAAGTAAACCCAGTTATTTCTGTTGAACAAATCATTAAAGCAAGAGAAATTGCAAGTGAAGTGTATATGGATGAAAAAATTGAGAAATACATTTTAGATATCATCTTTGCAACTCGTTATCCAGAAAAATATAATTTACCACAACTAAAAGATTTAATTGGTTTTGGAGCTTCACCAAGAGGAAGTATTAACCTAGCAAAAGCTGCTAAATGTTATGCTTTTATCAAAAGAAGAGGGTATGTAATTCCAGAAGATGTTAGAGCAGTTGTTTTTGATGTTTTACGTCACAGAATTGGTATTACTTATGAAGCAGAAGCAGAAAACGTAACCTCTGTAGACATTATAAATTCAATTATCAACGAAGTTGAAGTACCTTAGGCAATTGTCAATAAAACAATAAACAATTATTATATAAATACTGATAATTGTTAAATGATAATTGATAACTGAAAAAATGGATACAAAAGAAATACTCAAAAAAGTTCGTAAAATAGAGATTAAGACAAGACGTTTGTCTGATCATATTTTTGGTGGTGAATATCATTCATCATTCAAAGGACGAGGTATGACTTTTTCTGAAGTGCGCCAATATCAATTTGGAGATGATGTAAGAGCAATAGATTGGAATGTTACTGCACGTTACAACGAACCTTATATTAAAGTTTTTGAAGAAGA
>JBGCFX010000118.1:0-6606 GCA_045110395.1 Polaribacter sp. | reverse complement strand
TTATAGTATCAAACAGGTTAAAAGTAATAAGGGTAAAAGTTTTAAAAAATTACATATTATAATTCATCAAGTAAAGTTTTGGTTAAGAACAATACCAACACATGTTTCTAAACAACATATTCAAAAATATTTCGATTCTTTTTCTAAGAGGATAAACAGATTGGAATCAAAGAAAACAATTAGGCATAATACGATTATCTAAATGATCAAACAAAAACCTATTACCAAAAACAAACTATATGCAAACTAAATTAATAACTCAATAAAATCTATCAAAAACTTTACTTTTAAAGCGATAGATAATCTAGTTAAAAAAGTTGTTGTTACAAAACAAAAAAGCAAAAAAAAATCGTCTAAAAATTAATTTAGACGATTTTAGTTTAATGAGATTAAACTACTTAGTAAGTATTATTGTACTAATAATTTAACAGATTTTTGACCTTCTGAATTCGAAACTGTTGCAATATACAAACCAGTATTAAATTCAAGTTCAACATTATCATTAGTAGTAATAGATTTTAATAAAGCACCTGTAATACTATAAATTTTTATTTCAGTTTTATAAATTACATTAGAAATTTTAATTTTATTATCAATAGCTTTAACTAAAGTTGAAACCTTAGAAACACTATCTAGACTTAACGTAGATGCTTGTATTTGCATAGGAACAGATACTAAAGAATTATAGCTAAAACCATTTGCTGGTTGTGAAGAATTAGGTCTTCCTACTTTAAAAGAAACGTTTGTAGTACCATCTGCGGCAATATCTTCTGGTTTTATATCTGCAGCTTTTACTAAATGGTAAACTACACCTTCGTTACTCCAAAATGCTCTAGAACTAGGATTATCTTTATTTCTACCACTCAAGTCACTAACTTCATTATATAAAATTTCACTAATAAATGCAGGGTAACTTTGCCAGTTTACATAACCCGGATTCTGTCTAGCAAGACTTGCTGCTGCTAATAAATCATATGGTTTAGTTGGATAGTTAACAGATGGGGCTAAACCAATAACTAATAGAGCTGTATCTTCTGATGGATGATTTTCATAAACTCGAGTTTGTAAAACCATATCATCATTAATAACATCATTAACAACTCTTGTTGGTGCACCAGAATAGCGAACCGTAGGAACTGTTCTTTGAGAATTTACACTAGACTCATCTGCCATAATAACTTTCACAGAATAAGCCGTAGGTACACCTACATTAAAGGCACCATCACCAGTATAACCTGTAGCTGCTCCAGCATCTGCAGTCCAAACTTGAGACTCATCAACAAAAACAACGGTTCCAGATGAACCTGGAAGAAATCTTTGTATACGTGTTCTACCAGAAACACGATTATTTACATAACTTCTATAAATTTCTACTTCTGCAACATTAGCTAAATCACCAGCTGCAGCTTCTAAATTTAAAGTAAATGTAACACCTGTGTCACTTGCAACAGCAGTGTATTCTGCATTAAAAACAGCTACTGCACCAGCACGTAACGTATCTTTAACAACATTAACTTGAGCAAAAATTGCAAAAGAAACCATTGTTAGTAACATTGTAAAATAATTTTTCTTCATAATTTTAATATTTAATTAGGTTTAATAGGTTTAATAAAAGTTACAATTTTGGATATTAATTTTTTATTAAACCTTTGTTTTATGTTTTATTAATATCCAGTATTTTGTGTGTATAATCCTTCTCTAATTTGAATTTGAGAGTAGGGTATAGGGTATATAAGTTTATCTTCGTTTATTGATATGGTTTCGTTAAGGCCAGTAAAAAAGTTATTCATAACATTAATAGCTTGTTCTGATCTGATTAAATAATGCCAATACAAACCTTCTCCAACAAATTCTGCTCTATATTCGTTTAATAAAGCGTCTTTAAATTCTTCCATAGTTGAAGGATTTAGATCATTAAGTCCTGCACGTCTTCGAGTCATATTAAGACTTAAAATAGCCGGATTTGTTGGTCCTCCGTTCTTTAAGTTCAATGCTTCTGCATGCATTAAATAAATACTTGCTGGTCTAATGATTGGGTAGTTATGTGGCCAATCTCCTCTACTTAACATTGAGGGTATAACACTTTTTTGATACCATTTTTTAATATAATTATCTTGTTGTTGTAGATAAAAATTATTTGTGTAAATTGTATCTAGACTGGCATTAAAACGTAAATCATTGTCTTTATCGTAAGAGTCTATTAAGTTTTCACTAGGACGAATTTGAGGTACACCTCCATTAAAAGGAAAATCTAAAAAATTGTTTGATAAAAATTGAGATGGAAATGTAGCACCAATGCCTGCGGTTCCAGAAACATATTGCACTTCAAAAAGCGAATATTTGTTGTCATTTTCTTCCTTAAACAAATCTGCAAAGTTATTAGACCAGTTTAATGAAGGAATTAATTCTTCGCACAAACTAATACAAGTATCTAATTTTGAGGTGTTTTTTACAGGATAATTTGACCATGTTAAATATACTTCTGCTAGGAGTGCTTTGGCAGCTAATTTTGTAGCTCTACCTTTTTCTCCTATATAACTTTCTTGAAGATTATTAATTGCCAACAACAAATCTTCTTCTATAAACTCGTAAACCTTTTCAGTTTCAGATTGTTCTATTTCTATGCCTTTTTCGGGTGATAAACTTTGTTTAACAATAGGTATTCTTCCAAATGTTTTTACTAAATTATAATGAGCATACGCTCTTAAAAAACGTGCTTCTCCTATGCTTTTTGTATTAAATTCTTCATTTGGTAATGCTAACTCATCAATAACTTCTAAAACTTTATTTGCTCTTGCTATAACAACATAACCATATTGCCAAGCGTCTTCAACCGTTACCATAACTTGACTTACATTAAATCTAGAAATATCTACAACATCTCTTTGAGCATTAGAAATATTAAAATTAATATTATTAGATCTTACTTCGCTTAAAGAAATATTGAATATTTCTGGAAATCTTCTTAATTCTGAATACATGCCTGTAACTGCTGCTGCAACATCGTTTTCATCTTGAAAAAACTGGGTGCTATCTATAGCATTTGGGTTTTCTAACACTAAGTAATCATCACAAGACACAATAAATGCTAATAAAATTACAAGTATAAAATATGTTTTTTTCATTTTTTTTGTATTTGATTTTAAAACTGTAAGTTAATACCCATTGATACTACTCTTGATAATGGATAACCACCATAATCACCTCCATTTGTATTTAAGGCTTCAGGAGAAAAACCGATATCGTAATTATCTACCATAAAAACATTATCTGCAGATATATTTAATTTTATAAGATCGATACCTTTAATAATATTTTTTGGTAATGTAGCCGAAAGTGTTATGTTTTTAATTTTCCAGTAACTCGCATCATATAGCCATCTAGAGTCGTAAAGACCTGCTGTTGTTCCATCAATTCTTGGAGTAACACCATCACCTGTGCTTGTTTCGGATCTCCATCTGTTTTTCCAATGAGCTGGTCTATTGTGTAATACTGCACCCGAAGGATTGTCTATAGCTCTACCCAATAATCCATATACTTCACCACCTTGTTGTCCTTGAAGTAGTACAGATAAATCTAAAAACTTATAGCTAAAGGTATTGGTTATACCCCAGTAAAAATCTGGTTGTGGGCTACCTACAATTGTAATATCTTCTTCATTAATTTTACCATCATTATTTACATCTCTATACTTTACATCACCTGGAATTGTACTGGCCCTAGAGGGTAGGTTATCAACTTCATCTTGATTCATATATACTCCTATAGCATCATACATGTAGTATGAAAATGCAGCTTCTCCTACTTGATGAATTTGTGTTCTTTTTTGAAAACCTGTTGGTATCGGCGTACCATTTGGTCCTAACGCTTCTATAACATTTTTGTTATGTGAAAAATTTAGGTTGGTTGACCATTTAAATTCATTTACTAAGTTTTTAGTATTTAATTCTACTTCAAAACCTGTATTTCTCATATCCCCAATATTAGTATATCCGCTAGAAAAACCAGTTGCCAATGCTACTGGAACATCTAATAACATCCCAGAAGTTTTCTTATCATAATAATCTACTGATAAAGAGAATCTATTTTTATAAAAACCTAAATCTATACCAAAATTAGATGATAATGTTTTCTCCCAACCTAAATCTGTATTTTCTATACTTCCAATAGCATTTCCAAAACTAACACTATCGTTAAATGAGTAATTTGATGACGAAATATTACCAAAAGCTCTATATCTAGGAATTCTATTATTACCTGTTTCACCAAAACCATATCTTAGTTTTAGCATGCTAACATTGTCTACATTTTGCATAAAATTTTCTTTATCAATTCTCCATCCTACAGAAAATGCGGGAAATAAACCCCAAAAATTATCTTTACCAAAGCGAGAAGAACCATCAGATCTAATACTACCAGTAAAATAATATTTATCGGCAAAATTATAACTTGCTCTTGCGAAATTTGATAAAAGTCTATCTTCATTTATATTATAAAAACTATTTCTAACATTAGAAGTTGTTTCATTAAAAGTTATTAAAACATCATTTATAATTTGGTTGTGGGTTTGTCTAGAATAATCTCCTCTAAAAGCTTCTAAAGAAGACCCTGCTAATAAGTTCATTTTATGTTTACCAAAAGTTTTATCGTACGATAATATACCTTGAGCAACATATTTACTATTTGTCCAAGTATCTAATCTCACATCACTCCTTGTTCCTTCTGGATCAGTTGTGTTTCTATTAACAATTGCTGTTGGTATATATCGATGCCATCTTCTAGATGTTCCAGAATATGAACCCTCTACTCTTGCGCTTAATCCATCAAGAATAGTATACTTAAGTGCAAGATTTGTTCTCATGTTAGAGTTTCTGTCTTGTTGGTGTAATTCTCTTAAATAAGCAATCGGACTTGTAGTTGATCCTGCCCACTGATATGCAGGATTTGGAAACGCACCTGAATTAATACCTGCATCTTCTTCTACAATTGGCGCCATTTGTAAAGCATAATGTACTTGAGCATCTTTACCTGTTGCTCGTCCACCATTATTAAAAGAGGTTGTAGGCGCTAAATTAACGGTCATAGATAATTTATCATTAAACTTTACATTAAAATTAGCTCTAACACTAAAACGATTATAATTTGTATAAGGAATAATTCCTTCTTGGTCTAAAAATGTAGCAGATACGTAATATTTTAACTTTTCTGTACCTCCAGAAGCTGTTATTTGATGTTCTTGAATTTGAGCTGCTCTAAATAATTCGTCTTGCCAATCTACATGAGTTATACCTTCTCCAGTATCCCATCTTGGGTCTGACATATAATTAACATTAACATTTCCTCCTAGTTCAGATAATCTAAATGCATAAGAATCGTTTTCTGTGTAAGGCAACCCTCTTGATACACCCAATCTAACCCACGATTTGTTTTTAACTTCCTTATTTATATCAATCCATTCATTTGCAGTTAATAGGTCTATTCTACGTTCTAACGTTTGAATACCTAAATAAGAGTTCACAACAAATTTAGTTTTACCATTTTTACCTTGTTTTGTGGTAATGATAACAACTCCATTTGCACCTCTTGAACCATAAATTGCAGCCTGAGAGGCATCTTTTAAAACACTAATAGATTCAATATCACTAGGTACTAATCCAGAAATATCATCAGCAGGAAAGCCATCAATAACATAAAGGGGTTCTGTACCAGCAGAAATAGAAGTTCCACCACGAACTGATACTTGAATAGGTGCGCCTAAATCTCCTGAAGTTGCTCTAACACTAACACCTGCTACTTGCCCTTGTAATGCTTGTTCTACTCTAGTGATAGGACGATCTTCAATAGCTGTTGCATTTAAAGTAGATACAGCACCAGTAACATCCGATTTTTTTGCAGAACTATATCCTATTAAAATTATTTCATCAAGTTCATTTGAATCTTCTTTAAGAAAACAATTAACTATACTAGTATTGTTAACCTTAATTTCTTTAGTTGTGTAACCTAAATATGAAAAAACCAATACCTTTTTACCAGGTGGTAAAATGATAGTATAATTTCCATCAAAATCTGTAAAGGCTCCAATTTTTGTTCCTTTTACTATAATACTTGCACCAGGTAAAGGCGAGTTATCTCCATTTGATTTTACAATACCTGTTACTTTAGTTTGTGAAAATGAAACTAAAGTCATTAAGTTGAAAATAAGAAGAACTAATAATTTACTTTTCATGTGATTAAAATTATTTTGCTAATTAATTATTGAGTTAATTTAATAGCTTAACAAATTTAAGTTTTGTTTAACAATTGCGTATCCTGTGGAATCCTGTTAAATTATACTTTTATTTTTGATTCATTAAGTTTGCCTTGATTATATCGAATAATAACGATATAAATATCTAAATTATTTTTTTTAAAATTACAATTATGATTAAAAAAACCTTACTCAATTTATCCTTTTTAATATTAAGTATAGTTACAAACGCTAACGATTTTTATGTAGCTACTAATGGAGATAATTCTAATGCAGGTACAATAGATAGTCCTTTATCTACCATACAAAAAGCGCAAGAATTGGCTAATTCAGGTGACACCGTTTATATTAGAGGTGGT
>JBGCFX010000117.1:0-10371 GCA_045110395.1 Polaribacter sp. | reverse complement strand
AGAATATCTTGCTTCATCTGCTTTTGTTTCAGCAGCTTTTCGTTCTTTTTCAGAAACAGAAAGCTTTTCTAATTCTCTATCAAAAATGGTAGTTGCATCAAAAGAATTTGCTTTAGAGCCAATTTTTATAATGTTTACAGCGTGTATTGTATCTCCTTGAACAATTTTAGAAACCACAGCCATTCTAGTAGAATCGATTGCTTTTTTTAGTTGCAAAGTATCTTTATTTGCTGTTTGTAAAATAGCCAATTGTTCTTTACTTACAATTGTTTTACCAAAAACAGAATGCCTATTATCTAAATGCGGAATTGGTCTATGAGTAATAAAAAACTGACTATTGTTACTACCTGGACCACCATTAGCCATGGATAGTACACCAACATCATCATGTTTGTATTTTAAGCTTCCATCTTCATTTTTAGTAAATTCATCACCAAAAACAAACCCAGGATTTTTTCTTCCTTCAGGTGTAAAACCACCACCTTGAATTACAAAATTATTTACTACTCTATGAAAAATAATACCTTCATAAAAATTCTTACCTTTTAAAGAATCTAACAACCTAGTATTTGTGCCATCTGCTAAAGATGTAAAATTAGCAACTGTCATTGGTACATCTTCTGGGTATAATTCTAATAGAATATCTCCTTTATTTGTTTGAATTTCTGCATACAAACCATCGTCTAAATTTTTATATTTATCAGGTTTACAAGCACTAAAAATAAGAATAGAGAGTAGTAAATAAATTGCTTTTTTCATTCGTATTATTTTTTAATTTCTAAGACTTCTATTTCAAAAATTAAAGCTGAAAAAGGTAAAATAAGCTCTCCTCTTTGTTGTGCTTTATATCCTAATTCTTGTGGAATAAAAACTCTAATTTTAGATCCTTCTTTCATTAAAGCCAAAGCCTCGTTAAAACCAGTTACAAAAATATTTGCTTTAGATTCGTAAGGTTTGTTTCTATCTACTGTACTATCAAAAACTTTACCATCTATTGTGGTTCCATGATAATGAATTTTAATATTATCTGTAGGTTTTACCATTTCTCCTTTACCTTCTTTTAATACAATATATTGTAAACCACTAGCTGTTGTTTTAACACCCTCTTTGGTTTTATTAGCAGCCATAAATTCTTCTCCCGCTTTTTTTACGTGACCAAATTTAGCTTCTGCTGCTTTAGCTGCTGCTGCTTCCTTTTCTTTCATAGAAGCTTGTTGCTTTGCTTGAAAGTAAGTACTTAATACTTTTTGTAAATCTTTTTCTGGTATTAACATATTTAATGAATCCATACCGTTTAAAAAACCTTGAATAAAAACTTCTTTGTTTACTTCTTCAAAACCATTTTTAAACTGTTTGTTCATATTAATACCTGAACTCATTCCTGCAGCATAACTTACAGAATCTAATTTTGTATTTAAAGATTTCACTTCTTTTCTTTGACTATTACAAGAAAATATAGATGCGATTACTGTAATTACTGCTAAACTTTTTAAAATTCTCATTTTTGTATTTAATTTATTTAATATTTATTAATGTTACTGTACTTTTTATAGATTGATTTATTCCTATTTTGTTTTCATCACCAGAAATACCAAAAGCGCTGTAGGATGGAATGACAAATGTAATGGTTTCTCCTACTTTCATCAACTTTATTCCAGATTGTAAAGCAGAAATAAAATCTTCTTTATCTACTTTATAATTTTTTAACCCTAAATCTTCTTTACTGTATATAATATTGTTCTCTAAATCTATGATGTTATATTCTAAAACAACTTCGTCTCCTGTTTTAGGAGTTGGCTTTTCTTGATCAATTTTATTGATGTATGTGTACCAAAACCCTTTTGTAGAAACGATATAATTTCTTGCGGAATCTTTTTTAATTAAGCTGATAATTTTATCATCTTCTATCGTATTTATTTTTTTAGATTCTTTAATTGTTTCTTTAAAAATAGTAGTAGATGGTTTAGGTTCAATAGGTTTTCTTGGGGTAACTTTAGAGCACCCAAAACATAGAAACGTTAAAAAAAATAGGATTCTAATTTTCATAAGATGTTTCTAATTCTTTTTTATATTCTGATAAAAGTGATGTGAATTTTGTAACCGTTTTTTCCATTGATACATCTGACTTCCCACCTGCTGCATTGTCATGACCACCACCTTCAAAATGATTTCTAGCAAATTGGTTAACCGAAAATTTTCCTTTAGATCTAAAAGAAATTTTTACGAGTCCTTGGTCTGCATCTTCTATAAAAATAGCTGCAAAAATAATTCCTTTTAAAGAAAGTGCATAGTTAACAACGCCTTCTGTATCTCCTTTTTGAAAATCGAAACGCTTTTTTTCTTCAGTAGTTAAAGTGATGTATGCTGTTTTATAACTTGGTAAAATTTGCAAATTACTTAATGCTTGTCCTAATAATAACAATCTATTGTAAGAATTCGCATCATAAACATTGTTATGAATTTTATCGTTTTCTGCACCTTTGTCAATTAAATCAGCAATAATTCTGTGTGTATTACTGGTTGTAGATCTAAATCTGAAAGAACCAGTATCTGTCATAATACCTGTATACAAACAAGTTGCAATATCTGCATCAATCAATTCTACATCATTATTCATTTCTATAAATTGATAGACCATTTGACAGGTGGAACATATAGTAACATCAGAATACATATATTTTACATCATCTGGTTGTTGGTGATGATCGATCATTGCAAAATCATTTGGATATTTTTCTAATGTATTTTGCATATCAAAACCTACTCTATGCAAAGCATTAAAATCTAAAAGAAATATAATATCAGAATTATTAATTGCTCTTTGAGACTGGCTATTTTGCCAATCGAATCTATAAGTAGTGTCAGAACTTGGCAACCAATGTAAAAATTCTGGGTATTCATTTGGCACAACAACTGTAGCATTGTGCCCTTTTTTATCTAAATATAATTTTAAAGCCAAGGTAGATCCCATAGCATCTCCATCAGGATTTCTATGCCCAATAATTACAATATTTCTCGATTTTTCGAGAAAGGTTTTTAAGTCTTCAAATCCTTTTAAAATCATAAGTGGCGAATATACAATTTTATTAAAAAAATTATGTAATTTCGCGCCGAATTTGTGAACAGTTTCACAAAATTAATAAGAAATTTAAAAGTCAATAAAATGGCAACAAATAGAACATTTACAATGCTTAAACCAGATGCTGTAGAAAACGGACATACTGGTGCAATATTAGAAAAAATGAATGCTGCAGGATTTAGAATTGTAGCTTTAAAGAAAACTCAAATGACTAAAGCTGATGCAGAAGCTTTTTATGCTGTGCATAATGAGCGTCCGTTTTTTGGTGAGTTAGTAGAGTTTATGACAAGAGGACCAATTGTAGCTGCAATCTTAGAAAAAGAGAATGCTGTAGAAGATTTTAGAACTTTAATTGGTGCTACAAATCCTGCTGATGCTGCAGAAGGAACTATTAGAAAAATGTACGCAACTTCTATGGGAGAAAATGCAGTACATGGTTCTGATTCTGATGAAAATGCTCAAATTGAAGGGAACTTTCACTTTTCTGGAAGAGAGCAGTTTTAAAAACTATTCTTATATAATATTTAAAACTCACAACGCAAGTTGTGAGTTTTTTTGTTTTGAGAACTATTTATTATTCTTTACAATTAGATAAATCATACCCTTCTCTATAATAAGTACTATGAACTTCATTCAAATCATTTGTCCAGACAATAACATTATTATCACATTTAAAAGTCGGAGTTAAAGTAGATAAATTACCAAAATTTAAATCAACAGTAATCTTATTACCATCAAACCACCAGTCATTTCCAGTTCTTCCATTTGCAATTAACTCATCAGTAGTTTCAAAAACTCCATTAGATGAATATAATGTAAAACGTTTATTATCTGTAAACTCATACATTACATTTTTTTGAAAACCGTCTAAATTCCAACGTCCAACTACAGATGCTTCTGGAATAACTTCAAGAACTTCATCATTTGAGGAACAGTTAAATAACGATATTGTCATTAATAATAAAAATACTTTTTTCATGTTAAATTGGTTTTTATTGTTTTAGATACATTAAAATTACAAATGATTTATAAAGTATTAAAAATAGAATGCTTTACAGGGAAATACAAAACTTAAAAGAGGAAAAAAGTTTGGTGAAATTTATTCATAAATTTTAATATTTGTTTTGATTTAAAGTATATATGATAAATGCTTCAATAATTTTCTTTTGCTCAGATTTGTTTTTGTCTTCAAATTCTTCATTATAAAATTCACTTGAAGGTAAACCATTAAAAAAAGTGATTTCCAAGAATGGTACTTTTTTTGATATTTGATGAATACTTATAAAACCATTTTCTAATTCCCAAACATCATTTGGCTCAAAATAATGAATTCTAAAATTATTGTTTTTAATATTTTTATGATAAAATGAAATATAATTACTATTCAAATTAATAGCAATTATTGAAAATATGATTACAATTGAACAAAATATTATTGATAACAATTTTATAAAAAGTTGAAACTTAGAATTTGATTTCCAATAAAAAATAAGTAGCAAAATAATAGTTATTGAAATAGAAATTGCAAAAATCACATCAGCCCAAAAACCAACAAAAGAATAGCCTGTAATATCTATTATTAATGAATACAAAACAAGAATTAATAATAAGAAAAATACAATTTTCTTCATTCTAAACCAACATCAATTTAGTAATCACTTCATCTCCTATTTCTTCATTCATCATTTTTATGATTTTCTCTTTTCCGTAACTTAATTCTTCACGTAAAACTGAGGAAGATAATTGTATCACTAAAGTTTTATTTTGCAATTTTACAGAAGTTGTGTGCGTTGCAACTCCTGGTCCCAACATTTTAATCCAAGTTTCTTCTACCTTAATTTTCTGCATTCCTTTACTCAAGTTATTTTCCTTGATAAAAGATTTCATCAAATCTTGGATTGAAAAAGAATCGTTTTCTCTTTTAGACATAGTTTAGATTATTAAATTTGCTAGATTCTTAGATTTTATTGAAACTTTAAAACTTAAAGCTCAAAAATCTGATACGATTTATCTCCTTGCTTTAATATATTTTCTGTTCTTTCAGAATGTGTGTCTGTTATAAATATTTGTCCAAATGTATCATCATTCACTAGATTGATAATTTGTGACACTCTACTTTCATCTAATTTATCAAAAATATCATCTAATAACAAAATCGGAGTTACTTTAGATTGCTGTTTAATAAACTCAAACTGAGCCAATTTTAAAGCAATTAAATACGATTTTTGCTGTCCTTGAGAACCAAATTTTTTTATTGGGTATTCACCAATTTCAAAACTTAAATCGTCTTTATGAATACCAGAAGTAGTATATTGCAAAATCTTATCTTTCTCTAAAGATTTTAGCAATAAAACATCTATTGTGAAATCGTGTAACTGACTTTTATACAAAAGATTAACTCGTTCTTTGTCACCCGAAATTACTTGATACTTTTCATTAAAAATAGGAATAAATTTCTCTAAAAATTCCTTTCTTACTTCATAAATTCTGCTTCCATATTCTGTGAGTTGTTCATTATAAACACTTAAATTTACAGCATCAAAAGTTCTATTAGCTGCAAAATATTTAAGCAATGCATTTCTTTGCGAAAGCACTTTGTTATAAGCGATTAAATCTTGTAAATATTTTTTGTTTTGTTGAGAAATAACACCATCTATAAATTTCCTTCTAGTATCACTACCTTCTGTTACTAAATCTCTATCTGCAGGAGAAACTATAACCAAAGGTATTTGTCCTATATGATCAGAAAACTTATCATAACTTTTACCATTTCTCTTTAAAACTTTCTTTTGTCCTTTTTTAAGACTGCAAACAATTTTCTCATTTCTGTCATTTAAAAAGTAATCTCCTTCTACCATAAAAAAAGATTCTCCGTGTTTAATATTCTGAACTGCCACAGAATTAAAATAACTTTTTGCAAAAGATAGATAATAAATAGCATCTAAAACATTGGTTTTACCAACACCATTATTGCCCACAAAACAATTTATCTTTTCCTGAAAATCAAATGATTGTGAGGTTAAATTCTTAAAATTGACTAAAGAAATCTTCTGTAAATGCATCAATAAAAATAAAGTTTAGAAACGTTTTGCAAATTATTGAAAATTTTGCGAAATATCTGCTTTTAAAATCCAATTAAAAAAACTATTTTTGTCGCCACTAATTTTTAAGGAAATAATGGCAACATACAAGAAAAAATATAAAGCAGAAGGTAAGAAACAAGAGAATCAAGTAGATGAATCTGAGTTTGAAACTGCAGGAGTATTAAATACTTTAGACGAAACTGCTTCAAAATCAGAAAAGTGGATTGAGAAAAATAGCAAAGGTTTGTTTTTTGCTTTAGTAGCTGTTGTAGTTGTTTTCTTAGCAGTTTTAGGATATAACAAATACATTTCTGAACCAAATGAATCAGAGGCTTCTAATGAATTGGCTTTTCCAAGAAAGTATTTTGACGAAGCTTTAACAGCAGGTTCTGGTATAGACTCTTTATTAACTCTAGGTTTAGAAGGTGGTGAAGATGGTAAATTTGGTTTTATTGATATTGCAGCATCTTACAGTGGTACAAAATCAGGAAACTTAGCAAATTATTATGCTGGCCTTTCTTACTTAAAAATGAAACAATATGACAAAGCAATCGAATATTTAGGTAAATTCGATTCTGATGATGAAATGTTAGGCCCAGTTTCTTTAGGTGCTATTGGTGATGCTTTTGCAGACATAAACCAAGCAGATCAAGCTTTAGAATATTATGAAAAAGCTGCAAACAAGAAAAATAATGATTTTACAACTCCATTATTTTTATTTAAAGCTGGACAAACTGCTTTAGAATTGAAAAATTTTAGCAAAGCTGAAAGTTTATTTACAAGAATTAAAGAAAACTATTCTAAGTCTGACCAAGGTAGAGATATAGAAAAATATATTGCAGCTGCTAAATATGCTCAATAGTTTTTAGTTGTTGGTTTTTTTAGTTGTTAATTATAAATATTACTTAAAACCAAAAACAATAAACCAAACACCAACAAATGGCTACAACCAATTTATCTTATTACCATAAAACAACAATCCCACATGCGAAGTCTTTTCGATTTGGGATTGTTGTTTCAGAATGGAATCCTGAAATTACTCAAAACCTAAAAAAAGGCGCAATAGAAACTTTTTTAGATTGTGGTGCAACCAAAGAAAATATTATTTCTTGGGATGTTCCTGGTAGTTTTGAATTGATTTATGGATGTAAAAAAATGATTCAAACTGAATCTTTAGATGCAATTATTGCAATTGGAAACGTAATTCAGGGAGAAACCAAGCATTTCGATTTTGTTTGTGAAGGCGTAACTCAAGGTATTGTAGATTTGAATATTAAACAAGACGTTCCTGTAATTTTCTGTGTTTTAACAGATAATACAAAACAACAATCTTTAGACAGATCTGGAGGTAAATTAGGCAACAAAGGAATTGAATGTGCAATTGCAGCAATAAAAATGGCTGCTCTTAAAAATATTGATAAACCTTCTGAAAGTATTGGGTTTTAAGAAAATTTCTGAACACGAAATGCACTAATTGTCACAAATAAATAAGTTTTACTCATTTGTTATTCGTGAAATTTACTTACAAAATAGATTGATAAAATATTTGGGTTTTTAATTTGTAAAATTCCTATCTTATTTTTTAAGAATACTTTTAACATCATTTCTTTAAAATTTCCTTTAAATTCTGTAAATTTGAACTACTTATAAAATTGGTATAAAACTTGATTCACTCTTGTTCATATAAACCAATTATTTTAAAACTATGGGATTTTTAAGACGTACAAACAAGCAATTTGACTATAAACCTCGTTATTATCAAGGAGAAGGAAATCCTTATAAAATTGAGCATAAACTAGATAAATACAGAAAAACCGCGGGTAAAAACAAAGGTTTAAAAGGTAAATTTGGTGATGCTGTAGAGGATTTAAAAAATTCTGAGAAAGGAATAAATAAAACAATTCTAATTATCATTGCTATTTTAGTTTTTATCTTTTTATATATTATCGATTTCGATTTATCTATTTTCAAAAGGAATTAATGTCTGATATTATTCAACTTTTACCAGATCACGTTGCAAACCAAATTGCAGCAGGAGAAGTCGTGCAAAGACCTGCTTCTGTGGTAAAAGAATTATTAGAAAACGCTATTGATGCTGGTGCAACAAACGTTAAATTACTTTTAAAAGACGCTGGTAAAACCCTAATTCAAGTAATTGATGATGGTAAAGGAATGAGCACAACAGATGCAAGAATGTCTTTTGAACGTCATGCAACTTCTAAAATACAAAAAGCAGAAGATTTATTTAATTTGAATACCAAAGGTTTTCGAGGAGAAGCTTTGGCTTCTATTGCAGCAATTGCACACGTAGAATTAAAAACCAAACAAGATAACGAAGAATTAGGAACTTGCCTAAAAATTGAAGGAAGTAAAATTATTTCTCAAGATTTTATATCAACAGGAAAAGGTACAAGTTTAGCCGTTAAAAATTTATTTTATAACATTCCTGCAAGACGTAATTTCTTAAAATCAGATACTGTAGAAACACGTCATATTATAGATGAGTTTCAAAGAGTTTCTCTGGCTCACCCAAATATTGCTTTTTTATTGCATCACAATAACAACGAAGTCTATCATTTAAAAAGCGGGAATCTTAGACAAAGAATTGTAAGTGTTTTTGGCACTAAAATGAATGAAAAACTAGTACCAATTGATGAACAAACAGACATTGTTGGCATAGAGGGTTTTGTAGCAAAACCAGAATATTCTAAAAGAAAAAGAGGAGAACAATTCTTTTTTGTAAACGACAGATTTATAAAGAGTTCGTATTTGAATCACGCAGTTATAAATGCTTTTGATGGTTTGTTAGAACAAGGTGCTCATCCCTCCTACTTTTTGTATTTAAAAGTACCTGCAAACTCTATAGATATTAATATTCATCCAACAAAAACAGAGATAAAGTTTGATAATGAAAAAGCGCTCTATGCAATGTTAAGAGCGACTGTAAAACATAGTTTGGGGCAATACAATGTAGCACCAGTTTTAGATTTTAATAGAGATGCTAATTTAGATACCCCTTATCATTTTAATGCAAAAAGTGTATCTACAAAAACGCCTAAAATTTCTGTAGACCCAAATTTTAATCCTTTTAAAGAGGATGAAAAATCTTTTTCTAATGCTTCTTATAAACATCAACAAAAAACAGAAAGTTGGGAATCTTTGTATACTTCTGTTGCTGATGATACTGAGCATAAACAAGAAGAATTATTTGATAATCAACAAGAACAAAAAATACAAAAAACGTTTCAGATTCAGCGTAAATACTTGCTGAGTTCTATAAAATCTGGAGTCGTTTTAATCAATCAATCTTTGGCACATCAACGTATTTTATATGAAGATTTTTTAGAGAGTATTACTGTAAAAGAAGCCAATAGTCAACAATTATTATTTCCTGTAAAAATCTCTTTTTCATCTGCAGAAATAGAAATGATTTATACCATAAAATCGGAATTAGAAAATGCAGGTTTTTCTTTTGATGAATTTACAAAAGACAGTGTAACCATAAAAGGAATTCCAGTTTCTGTAACAGAAAGTAAAATTACCATCATTTTAGAAGAGTTGTTAAATGATATGAATTTAGAAGTGCCAGATGCAAGTTTTAGTCATTTTGATGTCATGGCAAAATCGTTTGCAAAAACATTATCTATAAAAACAGGCACGCAATTGTCTGAAAGAGAGCAAGAAGAATTGGTTAATAATTTATTTTCTTGCAAAGACCCATCAACATCTCCTTTTGGAAAAGCAACATTTAAAACACTAACATTAAACGAAATAGACAATCTATTTAACAGTTAAATAAATGAATAAACTCACAGACACTATAAAACACTTAATTATTATTAATGTAATTTTTTTTGTTGCTTTAAAAATATTTGGTGAAGTAGTTTATGACAAATTTGCCCTTTGGTTTCCTAAAAATGATAATTTCGAAGTATGGCAAGTTTTCACCCATATGTTTATGCATAGCCCTACTTTTTATCTTCATATTATAATGAATATGTTAGGTTTATGGATGTTTGGAACCCCTTTAGAACAAATGTGGGGGAAAAATAAATTTCTATTTTTCTATTTTTCTGCTGGATTAGGTGCTGTAGTTCTCCCCTGGTTAATAGATTTTCATCAATTTAATTCAGTAATTGACCAATTAGTAAATAATGGATTTACTAAAACTGATATTTTATCAACATTAAATGAAGGAAAATATAATGG
>JBGCFX010000116.1:0-11342 GCA_045110395.1 Polaribacter sp. | reverse complement strand
TACAAAATTACCAGCAACTCTTGCACTAAAAATATCTCCTATTCCTTGATCAAAAATAATTTCTGAGGATACTCTAGAATCTATACAACTTAAAATGGTTGCAAATGGGTATTGTCCTTTGCTAGTATCAGAAACTTGATCTAATAAATCTCTATTTACAGCGTTATTATTTTGAAATCTTTTATTACCTTCTTTAAGTAAGTTTATAGCTATTTCTGGGTTAATAGCTGCTTGAGTTTCTTTTGTATGTGCTTTCATAATATTGTTTTTATATTGTTAAAATAAGTGAACAGTCTAATTTATTAATTACATCTTTTAATGCAAGATTAGTCGATTTTGTATTTTTTTCTTCTCTATTTATAAAAAGTAGATTTATATTACTTTTTAATAAATAATTAGAAATATTTTTTATAGTATCATCTCCTTTACTAAATACATATTCTACAGTTTTTTTGTTTTTTAAAAAAGGGTGTTCTTGTAATTCTTTTGAACTTTCTTCTATATTAAAAAACTTTAAGGGTATTTCTGAAGTGCTTAAAATATTTTTTGTTAATGGACTGTCTATTTTGGTTGTATTAAATAACCCAAAAGATAATTCATTATTGGGTTCTAAACTATTTGTAAGATTAGAAATTAAAATTGTTCCTTTAAATTTATCTATTACGAATTGGGTGATATTATCTCCCATAAAATTTAATAGTTTAGATTTTCTTTGTCCTAAAACAATAATATCTGGTTTTATTTGGTTGATAATAGTGTTGATTTCATTTTTTACATTACCAATTTTAAAGGTATGATTAATAGGAACATTATACTTTTCAGAGAAACCATTTATTAGTTTTTTTATTTTTTTATCTGTAGTATTATATTCTTTATTAATGGTTCTCATAGCAGATAATTGACTCTCTTTTTCTACAACTTCTGTGGGTTTTTTAACATAAAAAAAGTCAATTTCTGAATCTACTATTTTTGCTAAACTTATACTACTTTTTATGGTTGCAGATGTAAATTTATCTAATTCTGATAAAACTAAGATTTTTTGTTTTTTGTTTTTCATAATCACCAAATTTTAAGCA
The DNA here is from genome assembly GCA_045110395.1 of Polaribacter sp. Classification (GTDB taxonomy): domain Bacteria; phylum Bacteroidota; class Bacteroidia; order Flavobacteriales; family Flavobacteriaceae; genus Polaribacter. Next base: position 10,266 of record JBGCFX010000116.1, on the reverse strand, counting down.
GATTTTGGTCTTAGTTTAAAAAACTCTATAAAACTATCTGGGTTTTTTACAATACCTCTCTCTGAAATTAATTGAATATCAATATTTCTTTCTTTTGCTTTAAAAGCGAAATCATCTAATATTTCTATAATATCGTTATCTAAATACCTTGTTTTTCTAACATCTAATTCTAAAAAAGTATCATTTGGTAAGCTGTCTAGCTCTTTTAAGATTGCTCCTTTGTTAAAAAAAGTAACCTCCTCAGCTAATGTCATTTTAATTCTGTGTTTACCATTACTTTTATCTTCTATGTGTAAAAAGTGTGAGTTTTGGAAACTTTTTATCAGAATAACTACAATACCTACTGCTAACCCCATACCAATACCTACTAAAAGATCTGTAAAAACAATTCCTAAAACTGTTACTGTAAATGGTATAAATTGTTTCCAACCTAATTGATACATTTGTTTAAACAATGCTGGTTTTGCCAATTTATAACCTACAATTAATAATATTGCTGCTAAAACAGAAAGCGGAATTTTATTTAATAATGTTGGTATTAAAATAACAGAGATTAATAAGAAAAAACCGTGAATAATAGCAGACATTTTGGTTCTACCTCCAGATTGGATATTTGCAGAACTCCTAACAATTACTTGTGTAATTGGCAAACCACCTACTAAACCTGAAAGAATATTACCTGTTCCTTGTGCTAATAATTCTCTATTTGTAGGAGTTACATTTTTGTGAGGATCTAATTTATCTGTAGCTTCTACACACAATAAAGTTTCTAAACTTGCTACCAATGCTATTGTAAAAGCAACTATCCAAATTTCGGGATTTGTAATGGCACTAAAGTTTGGAAAACTAAATTGACCTACAAAAGAATCTATACTATCTGGAACTGGCACACTAACTAAATGAGAGGCGTTAATACCATATTTAGATTCTGAGTCTGTAACGAAATAATATACAATACCTGCAACCACAGCTACTAAAGGGCCTTGTATTAATTGAAAAAACCTTCCTTTTTTTGATAAAATATTACTCCAAAGTAATAAAATACCCAAACCTATAAGTCCAATAATTGTAGAACCTAAACTGATGTTGTTGATGGTTTTAAAAATTTCTGAAAAAGTATTTTCTCCATCTATTTGAAAGAACGCAAAATCTCCTTCAGGATCTGCATCATATCCAAAAAAGTGTGGAATTTGTTTTAGTATGATAATAATTCCTATTCCTGTTAACATTCCTTTTATTACAGATGATGGAAAATAATAACCAATAATTCCTGCTTTTAAAAACCCAAAAATTAATTGAATAATACCCCCTAAAACTACAGCTACTAAAAAGTTTTCATAACCTCCTAAGGTACCAATTGCAGTTAAAACTATTGCAGCTAAACCAGCAGCTGGCCCACTAACTCCTATTTTAGAACCACTTAAAGAACCTACTACTATACCACCAATAATTCCTGCAATTAATCCAGAAAAAAGAGGTGCACCACTTGCTAATGCAATACCCAAACATAAAGGTAGAGCTACGAAAAAAACTACAATACTTGCAGGTAAATCGTTTTTAATATATTTAAACATATAAAAGAGTTTTTATCTCTGAATTATTTTATTCAGAGTATTTTAAAATTATTTTTTGATTGATTTGTATTTATTGCAATAATTAGGATAGCAATTGTGGTGGTGGAGTCGTTTTTTTTGGATATTCTGAAATATAGTTCTTAGACTTAAAACTTATATTTTTCTTTTTTTGAATTCCATTTTTTAAGTAAGTACTTTGTTGTTCTACTTGTTGTATTTTAATTTCTAAATCTTTAGACGCTTCTTTACCTTTACTTTCTTCTTCCTCATTCATATCAAGAAAAAAGGAAACATTCTGAGTATTATCTATCATAGAAATTACAGTTGGTGTAACTAATAATACTGAAAACAGCAGCGTAAAAAAAAGAGCAATTTTAATTCTCAAAGTGTATTTTTTTAATAAAGACTAAAATAAGAAAGTTTTCTTAAAAAAATGTTAAATAAAACTAAATATTGTTGAACAATTTTATTTCGGAAGCAATTATCCAACCTATTTTGCCATCTGAAAGTTTAATTTTTTTCCAATTATCTATACCATCTAACACCATCACTTTAGTGCCTTCATGTAAAGTAAAAACGACTTCTGAGTTTAATGTTGGCGAATTTCTAATCTCTGTTTTTTCTGCAAAAACTATAGCTTCTATATTGTTTTTTGATTTATTATATTGGTTGTAAGTTATAGAAATTGTAATTATCAACATAAAAAAACTAAGCATACTTATTATAAAAAAGAGTCTTTTTTTAGAAGATGTGTAAGAAAAATAATACAGTAAAAACAGGAAAGTTGCTAAAAAAGAAAACACCACAACCACTATTGCCCATTGGTTATATGAAAGTTTTTGTAAATAGTTTTTATTAAATTTTTGAAGAACCGTTTTTGGTAATGGCTCTATATTATCTAGCGCCAAACGTTTTGCAAACACCAAATTATTTTTAACATCTTCATTTAAAGGATTTAGTTTTAAAGCTTTCTCATAGTAATAAATAGAAGGCCCAACTTTATTTAATTTATAGTATGCGTTTCCTAAATTATAGTACAACTCTGAAGAAACTACCTCTTGTTTTTCTATAGTTTCATATTGTTTTATTGCTTCTTCAAATTTGCTGTTTTTATACAATTCATTGGCAGAAACAAATAAGCTATCTACACTTTGTGCAGTAACAGAATTTGCAAGAATCAATACTAAAAAAAATAGTTTTTTCATCTTATAATTGTTTATCTAATGCTACAATAACTTGTTTTGCTCTCTCAAACTCTTGCTCCATTTGCGTGGCTGTAAAAGGAGTATATCTTGCAAAATCAGAGCTTTTTAATACTTCTATAAATTGTTGAATTGTTGTATTATCTACCTTTTTATCTTCTAAAATTTGAGTGATTTTTTCTTTGCTAATATCTGCTGTTTCTATGCCTAATTTTGCTTTTAAATAATTGTGTAAAGCACGTTCTAAAGCTTCGTAAAAAGCTTCCTTATTTCCTAATTGTTTTTTAGCTTCAGAAAGATATTTTTTAGCTAATTTATTTGCTTTTCTTAATTTATTACCAACAATATCATTACTTCTTTCTTCATTTCTCTTGGAAATAAAAATACCAAGAGGAATTAGCAATAAAGGAAATAGTAACAAGAAATAAAACCAATTAGATTTAAAAAAATCTTTTTGAAAAATAGACTCAAAACTGCTTTTTGTTTGAATATATCTAAAGTTTTTTCCTGTTATTTTAACGTCTTGTTTTTGCACTAAACTATCTTCTTTAACTGTATTTGTAACCAGTTCTTTGCCTTCTATTACATCTACAAATAAATCTTCTGAAGATAGTGTATAATATTTTTCTTCTTTAGGATTAAAATAAGAGAAATTTGTGCTTGGTATTTTATACTTCCCTTTATATTGTGGTACTATTGTATATAAATCTGACACTGAACCTGAAATTCCGTTTGCGCTTACACGAACTTTTTCTTTTCTTTCTGGTTGGTATTTTTCTAATTCTACAGGAGTTGTAACTTCTGGTAATTCGAATAATTTTAAGTTTCCTTTACCTGTAACTCCTAATTTTATTTGAGAGCTTTCGTTCGATTTTAAAATATCTTTACTTAAAGTAACTGCAAAATTAAAATCGCCAACAGCACCTGTAAAGTTTTCTGGTTTTCCTTCTAGAGGTAGACTTTTAGAACGAATTATTTTTTTTGCAGAAGAAAATTCTTTTACAATATTTCTAGTAATTACGTTTCCGAAAAAATCTGCTCTACCTGTAGGAACACCAATTCTAATTTCCATATCTATTGGCTCAATTTCTAATTTACCAGATTTTGTAGGTATTAATAAGGCCTTACCTAAAGTAAAATACTTGTAATCTTCTCCATTGTATTTTCCTCTTTTTTCTCTATACCCATTAATTTTTATTTCTTGATTCCAAAAACCTATGTATTGAGGTGGTTCTGGTATTCTAGAATCATAAATAATAATATTATCGCTAACATATAATCTATATTCTACATAAATACCTTCTCCAACATAAGGTCTAGTTTTAGAAACTTCTGCAACTAAATGTACATTTTGTTGCGCAATATAATTTGGATCATTAGGGTTTTTAGGAATTTCTACAGCATCTAAAACTATTATTTTTTTAGGTTTAGATAATATGGTTTTACCTCCAATAACAACGCTTGCTGCACCAATAGATAACTCTCCTTTTCTTTTTGGTTGAACTATATATGTATACGATTGATTAAAACTTACCTTTCCATTTATCCAAGATTGACTCACAGATTGGCTAGGGCCACCAACAACTTTAAAATTAGTAAATTTTGGTGGCGTAAAATTTTCTCCTCCTTGTTTATCAATAGAAAATTCTACACGCAAACGTTGGTTAACGCCCAATTTATTCTTACTTACTTTGGTTGTTAAGGTAGCCTCTTGTGCAAAAACACTAGTAGTTATTAATATTATAATTATTGATATGTAAAATTTCAACTTCATCATTCTTTTCTAAATCAGCTAAATTACCAATCTTTTTCTTGTTTTATTTTTTTACCTTTTGCCTTTTTAGCATTCATTTTCTTTTGAGTTTTTTTCTCCTCGTTATTTAAACTTTCTAACAATTGTTTAATTTGCTCTGGAGACATTTTACCCTGCTGTGGCTTAGGTTTTTGTTTATCTTTTTTATTATCTTTATTATTTTTTGGGTCTTTATCTTGATCTTTATTTTTGTCTTTATCTCCGTCTTTGTCGTCTTTTTTATCTTTATCCTTATCTTTTCCGTCTTTATTTTTGTCTTTGTCCTTGTCTTTGTCCTTGTCTTTTTTCTTGTCGTCTTTGTCCTTTTTATCCTTGTCTTTTTTGTCTTTATTCTTGTCCTTATTTTTATCGTCTTTATTTTGTTTATCCAATAATTTTTGAGCAACTGCCAAATTATAACGAGTTTCATTATCATTAGGATTATTTCTTAAAGAATTTTTATAAGCATCTACAGCACCTTGATAGTTTTTAGCTTCCATTTGTGCATTACCAATATTGTGGAAGGCTTCTGCTTTTGTAAACTTATCTTTTGCTGTTTCTGCAGTTAATTCATATTGTGGAATTGCCTCTTTAAAATTTTTATTTTGATAAAAAGCATTTCCTAAATTATAAGAAGCTTTGTCGTATTTAGTGTTGTTACCTAATGCTTTTTGATATGCAACAGAAGCATCTGTATATTGTTTTTTTTGATATAATTCGTTTCCATTACGTAACAATTTTCTTGCTTTTCTTTGTGCTGCAATCGAGTCTTTTTGCGCTACAATCTCTTTAGATGAAAATAGCATTAAAAAGATGATTAGTATGTACTGTAATTTTTTCATTTTAATTCTTCGTTTTTTCTTCATTAAACAAATCTACTTTTCTTAACCATTTTGTTTTCTTATCAAATAAGAAAATATCTATAATTAAAAATAGCAAACCTAATGCCAAAAACCATTGAAATTGATCTTTATAGTCTGAAAACTGTTTTGTTTCAAACTCGTTTTTCTCTGCGTTTGCAATAATTTCTGAAATTTCTTTTACAGGGTTTTCTGTAATATTTCCATCAATATATTTTCCATTTGCAGCATCTGCAATACCCTGTAAAATTTCTGGCTTACGTTTGGTAATTACGGTTTCTCCTTTTCTATCTTTTTTATAACCAATCATAGAACCATTTAAACGCATAGGAATTGGTCCACCATTTTCTGTACCTACACCAACTGTATAGATTTTTACGCCTTCGTTTTCTAAATTTTGAGCCACTTGTTTTGTTTCTTCTTGATGATCTTCTCCATCAGAAATAATGATTAAAAAACGATTAGTTTGCTCATCATTATTATAATATGTTTTTGCTAATTCTAATGCACCATTTATGTCTGTTCCTTGGCTAGAAACCATATCTGGATTCGCATTTTGCAAAAACATATTTGCTGCTGCATGATCTGTTGTAATTGGTAAAAGTGGATACGAATTTCCTGCATAAATAATAATACCAACTCTGTCTGAACCTAATTTATCAATGGTTTTAGAGATAATTTGCTTTGCCTTTTCTAATCTATTGGGTGCAATGTCTTCTGCCAACATACTTTTAGAAACATCTAAAGCAAAAACCACATCTACACCTTCTCTTTTAACGGTTTTTAGTTTAGTTCCCATTTTTGGGTTGACTAAAGAAATGACTAAAAAAGCAACTCCTATCAATAAAACAATCAACTTTAATGTTGATTTGAATGTAGATGAGTTTGGTGCTAGTTTTTGTAATAAATTACTATCAGAAAATTTCTTCTGAGTTCTTTTTTTCCACCATAAAACCAACAAGAAAACCACAATCATTGCAGGAATAATTGTGAGTAGTGTAAAATAAATTGGTTCTTCTATCTTATACATTGTGTAATTGTGTAATCGTTTATTTGTTTAATTGTGCTTTTCTTAAAGCGTTTAACATATTAGATATTTTATATATTCTTTCTCTTAATTCTAAATATTTTTCTTCGGATATAAATTCTAATTCTTTTGATAATATTAAATGATTTAAAACTTCCATAGTTGTGCTAAAAGCTATTGTTGTATAGTGTGCTTTATCTTTATTTGTAATTCTCGATGTTCCTTCAGCAAGATTTGCTGCAATTGAGTTAGAAGCTCTTCTAATTTGACTGACTAATCCAAATTTCTCATCACTAGGAAAAGTAGAAGTTATTTTATAAACTTCTTTAGAAAGTTGAATAGCATCTTGCCAAACTTTAAGCTTTTCAAATGAAAATACGTACATACTTTTTTGGTTTAACTGTTTAAAAGTGAAATTGTGTAACTGTTTATTTCTGTAATTTTGATTTTAAATAAATATATATTTGTGTTTTTTTAGTTTAAATTTCCTAAAATATATTAATTAATGACTTCTTTTACACTTACACGATTAAACAATTACACTTTTTTATATAAATGATTTAAAAATCGTATTTCTCAATAAAAACTCAAGCAATAAAAACCCTAATCCTAAAAAGACAAAAATTCTATATTTTTCTTGATAATTATAATACTTAAATTCTTCTATTTTTGTTTTTTCGAGCTTATCAATTTCATCATAAATTTGTTTTAATGAGTTGTTATCTGTTGCTCTAAAATATTTTCCTTCTGTTTTTTCTGCAATTTCTTTTAGCAAGGCTTCATCTATTTCTACTTGCTGTTTTCTAAACTGTAACTTACCAGTTCTTGGGTCTCTTGCCCAAGGAAAATCTGCCATTCCATTTGTACCAATACCAATTGTGTAAGTTTTAATCCCTAATTCTGCTGCTAATTCTGTGGCTGTTCTTGGGTCTAAGTTTCCTGAATTATTAACTCCATCTGTTAGTAAAATAATCACCTTACTTTTAGCTGTACTTTCTTTTAATCTGTTTACAGAAGAACCTAAACCCATTCCTATTGCAGTTCCTCCATCTAATTGACCCCATTTTAATTCAGAAATGGTGCGTTTTACAATTCCTTTATCGCTTGTAATTGGTGTTTGTGTAAAACTTTCTCCTGCATATACTACTATTCCTATTCTATCATTTGGTCTTCTATCTACAAAATCTATAGCTACTTTTTTAAGTGCTTCTAATCTATTTGGTTTTAAATCTTTAGCCAACATACTAGCAGAAACATCTATTGCCATTACTATATCTATCCCTTTATTTGTTTTTGTTTTTTTACTTACAGAAACGTTTCTTGGTCTTGCTAGAGCCACAATTATAGCTGCTAAAGCCAACAATCTTAAGAGATATAAGATGGGTTTTAATTTTGATAAAAACGAATCTGTTTTAAAACCTTTTACACTTGGCATTGTTAAAATTGCAGCATCTTTTTTGCGCATAAAAAAATGCCAAATTGCTAATAATGGTATCATTGCTAGCAACCACAAAAATTCGATATTTAGAAATTCAAAATTACTCCAATCCATCTTCTTCGTCTTTTTCTTCTACAATTGGTTTTGGTTTTAAATTACTGATAATGTCTTGAGCATCTTTTCTGTCTTCTTCAATTTCTAAGGCTAAAGGTTTAGATTTTGCAAACTTTACCAAATCTGCTTCTCTTAATAAATCTTTTAATTTATCTATAGTTTCTTGTGAAGTTAAAATTACATCCGATTTTTTAAAACCTCTTAGCATATCTAACACTTCATCTGTGGTGTTTTCTAAAGCAGGCACATTTAACTCACGCTCAATATAACCACGAACAATTTCTGTTAATTCAGAATAGTATTCTTTTACTTTGTTATTTTGCCACAATAACTTTTCATCCAGTTCATTTAATCTAAAAATTGCTTCATCATAAGGAGGCATTGCTTTATATGTATCTTCTTCTACTTCTTCTTTTCTTTTTCTGATGACAAACCAATAAATCCAAAAACCAATAATAGCTAGAGCTGCTAATAATATATAAATATATATTTTATAATCATCGAACGTATAAGGTTCACTTTTGATTGATTTTATAGGAAATTTCTTAATTTTTGTAGTATCTATAGCAATTGTAGCCACATTTACCAATAATGAATCTGTTAAATAGGCTTGATTTTTTACAAAGATTTGCTGTTGTGGAATGTAAAATGCACCACTATCAAAACCTGTTAATATATATTTTCTGATTAATGCGTTTTTTAGAGTATCAGTTCCTGTAGAATCTACAATTTCTAAACCTTTTAATTGTAGTTTTGGGATGATTACATTCTTAGTTTCTTCAACAGAAATTTTTAAATTAAATTGCTCACCAATTCTAATATTGGTAGTATCAATCTCTGCTTTTACCATTGGTTTTTGAGCAAAGGCGACAGTAACAAAGAATAAAATAAAAAAGAATCCTATCTCTCTAACTCTCTTTCCAAGGGAAAGAAAGCACTTGACTTGTGTTTTTTTATCACTTTTTGTGAATCCTATGTTTATTTTACTTTTTTTCATTTTTATTATAGATTCCTGCTTTCGCAGGAATGACAAAATACCTTTTCTAACTTAAAAATTTATTCACACCTTTTTTACATCTGAGTATCTCTTCCCTTTTTGAATCCCGAAATTTCGGGAAAGATGGGCTTTTATCTTCCTTTGTGTTTAAAATATCCTAATAATTTTTTTACATAACTTTCATCAACTCTTGTATTGATGGTTCCTGCACCACTTCTTTTAAACATATCTGAATAATAACTTGACAAACGTAATGCGTTTGTTTTATAACTTGTTCTTACAGATTTTGCTGATGTATTTATCAACTGAACATTACCAGTTTCTGAATCTAACATTGGTACCATTCCTAAATTAGGAATTTCTTCATCATGTTTATCAAAAACTCGAATCCCTGTTAAATCGTGTTTTTTTGCTGCAATCTTTAATGTTTTTTCGTAATCATCATCCATAAAATCTGATAACATAAAAACAATGGCTCTTTTTTTCATCACACTAGATAAAAATTTTAAAGCTGCTGCAATATTTGTTTTTTTACTTTTTGGTTTGAATTCGATTAATTCTCTAATAATTCTTAGAACGTGACTTTTTCCTTTTTTTGGAGGAATAAAAAGTTCTACATCATCAGAAAAAAGAATTAAACCAACTTTATCATTATTTTGAGTTGCAGAAAACGCCAATGTTGCAGCAATTTCTGTAACAGTTTCTTTTTTAAATTGTGTAGATGTTCCAAACAATTCTGAACCAGAAACATCGACTAACAACATCATTGTTAATTCTCGTTCTTCTTCAAACACCTTTATATAAGGCTCATTATAACGAGCTGTCACATTCCAGTCAATAGACCTGATATCATCCCCAAACTGATACTGACGCACTTCAGAAAAAGTCATACCACGTCCCTTAAAGGAACTGTGATATTCTCCCGAAAAAATATGATCAGACAACCTTCTTGTCTTAATCTCTATTTTTCTTACTTTTTTAATTAATTCTTTAGTATCCACTAGCCTGCGCTTGTAATTAAAATTCTCCACCTGACTTCCTGTTAGATAAAATCTATCAGGACGACATGCGGTTGTTTATCATATAGTTTGATTATGGCACTTCTACCTCGTTAACAATCTTATTAATGATGTCAACAGAAGTAATATTCTCGGCCTCGGCTTCGTAGGTGATTCCAATTCTGTGGCGAAGTACATCATGCACCACTGCACGAACATCTTCTGGAATTACATATCCTCTTCGTTTTATAAATGCATAACATT
>JBGCFX010000115.1:0-18883 GCA_045110395.1 Polaribacter sp. | reverse complement strand
AGTTATTTTAAAAAACGATGCACCTCAATTATTCAATAAAAACATAGAAGTCTTAATTACTGGAGAAAACACTTATAAATTATCAATAGATTTTAATGAATCTGGTAATAATGCTTTAATAAACTATAAAACAAATACAGTCTCTAATTACGAATCTAAAGAGCTTAATTATTCAAAAGAGTTTAATGTTAATGAAAACATAGAAACCCCATTTTTAAATTTCAACTTTAAAAAAGTTAGTAAATTTAACGTAGGAGAAAAATTTTACATACGATTTGCAGATTTTGATGGCACAGTAGCTGCGAACAAAGGTATAAGTGTAAGCGCACTTACAAGTGCAGCTTCTATGTTAAGATTGCAAAAGGATGGAACTAATATAAAAAGGATAGAAGCATATTTAAATGCAACTGTTTTTGTTTTAGACTCTTTAAAAACACAAGATAAAATTGCTTATGCAGTAGAAACAAAAAAATATATAGACACTCTTTTTAAACAAGAGTCTGAAAAACTTAAAACTATAGAAAAAGACTTAGGTGATTACAGAGAGACGAATAATATTTTCGATTTATCTACAGAGGGAGATAACATATACACAGAAACTGTAGATTTAGAAAAAGAAAAAAATCAGTTGCAAGAATACAATAGATATTTAAAAAATTTAAGACAATATATTCTAACACATGATACATATAATAAGCCACCTGTACCAGCAATGGTTGCTGTACAAGACCCAAAAATTTCTGCAGAATTAGGAGTTTTAATTATTAAATCTACCAACAGAGAAAAAATTAGAAAGTCTGTAAAAGAAATTCACCCAAGTGTTATACAATTAAACAATGAAATTAAAATTGCTAAAAATAATTTATTAGAGAATATATCTTCATTAATATCACTGAATGCTGGGAACATAAACAGGTTGTCTTCTAAGCTAGCTTCTGTAAAATCAAAATTAAAAAAATTACCTAAAAGAGAACAAAGTTTAATTAATTTTCAAAGAGATTATGCAATATCAGAAGCAAATTATAATTATTTAAAACAAAAAAATTATGAAGCAGGTACTGCAATTGCAGCAAATGTTTCTGATGTAAAAGTTATAGATTCTGCAAAAAATCTAGGACAAGGACCAATTTACCCTAACACAAGTTATAACTATATTCTTGCTATCATTTTTGGATCAATAATTCCTTTATTATATATTATAATGAGAGAATTCTTAGACAATAAAATTCATACACCAGAAGAAATACAAAAAAACTATGCAATTCCTGTTTTAGGTGTAATTGGTAAAAATGTAGGTAATAACAATTTAGCAGTTTTTGAAAGGCCTAAATCTTCTGTATCAGAATCTTTTAGAGCTATAAGGTCTAACATTCAATTTTTATTTAAAAATGCTCAAGAAAATAAATCTAGAACGTTACTGTTAACTTCTTCAGTAAGTGGAGAAGGAAAAACAATGATATCTATAAATATGGCAACTGTTTTTGCTTTAAGTGGTAAAAAAACAGTTTTAGTAGGCTTAGATTTAAGAAAACCAAAAATCTATGATGATTTTGATTTACCAAATGATATTGGTGTTGTAAATCATTTAATCAATCAAAAAACGTTGGATGAAATTATTACACCAACCAAAGTACCAAATTTAGATATTATTTTATCTGGGCCAATACCACCAAACCCATCTGAGTTATTATTAAATAACATGGCAGATAATATGATAAAAACCTTGCAAGAAAGGTATGATTATGTAATTATAGATACGCCTCCTGTAGGTTTAGTTTCTGATGCTTTAGAGCTTTTTAAATATTCTGATGCAATTGTCTATGTAATTAGACAAGATTATTCTGAAAAAGGAATGATGAAAATGATAGATGACAAGTATAGAAATAAAGAAGTAACAAATATTAGTTATGTTTTAAATGACTTTTCTATTAAAAACAAATACGGCTATGGCTATGGTTATGGCTATGGTTATGGCTATGGTAAATATGGCAATGGTTACCATGAAAACGAACAAAAAGTAACTCTATTTAATAGAATTATTAGTTTCTTTAAACCAAAAAAATAAATAAAAAAAGCATTGTTAATTCGATGCTTTTTTTCCTTTTAAATAAACAGTTTCTATATAATTATTACCAAAACTATAAGGAATAAAGTTAACACTCGAAATTTCTTTAGTAATGTAAAAATTGGCCAATTTACCTTTTGTTATACTACCCACTTTATCGGATAAATTCATAGCATAAGCTCCATTAATAGTTGCTGCATTAATGGCTTCTTCAGGTGTCATTTTCATTTTTATACAAGCTGTAGAAACTACAAAATTCATATTTCCTGATGGTGTAGAACCAGGATTGTAATCACTTGCTAAAGCCAAAGCCAAACCACTATCAATAATTTTTCTTGCTGGTGTATAAGGAATACTTAAGAAAAAAGAACAGGAAGGAAGTGCCACTGCAATTGTCTCAGAAGATTTTAAAACCTCTAAATCTGTGTCACTTAAAACCTCTAAATGATCTACAGACAAAGCATTGTTTTTTGTGGAAATTTCAATTCCACCAATACTATTAAATTGATTTACATGTATTTTAGGAATTAGGTTATACTTTTTTGCAGCAGATAAAATTCTAGCAGTATCATCCACAGAAAAATAACCAATTTCACAAAAAACATCTATAAAATCAGCTAATTTTTCTTCAGCAATTTTTGGCAACATTTTATCAATAATTAAATCTATATAGCCTTCTTTGTTATCTTTAAATTCTGATGGAATTGCATGTGCGCCTAAAAAAGTAGATTTAATAGGAATATCGTAGTTGTCTTTTAATTTTTTTATGACTCTCAGCATTTTTAATTCAGCATTAACAGTTAAACCATAACCAGATTTTATTTCTATGGCTCCTGTACCTAATGCAATTACGTCTTCTAATCTTTTTGCAGATTGTTTGTACAAATCTTCTTCTGAAGTTTCCTGTAATTTTTTCGCGGAATTTAAAATACCACCACCTTTTTTTGCGATTTCTTCATAAGTAAGACCATTAATTCTATCTACAAATTCTTGTTCTCTATTACCAGCAAATACAATATGAGTATGAGAATCGCACCAAGTTGGTAAAATCATTTTACCTTTACAATCTATTGTTTTATCAACTTTAATTTTAGGAATGTTATCCATAGAACCAAAACCATCAATTAAATCGTCTTTAATTAACAGAAATGCATTTTTAATAGTTGGTAAAACACTCATTTCTAAACCAGAAACTTTTTTTACAGCTACATCACTAACTTGAATTAATTCTTTTATATTGATAAATAATTGAGTCATAAAAAATGATTAAATTCGTGATAACAAACATACATAAATTGATTGATATGATTCCGAAAAATGAATATGCTCCTTATTTTGAACAATATATTCAACTTGTAGACACCAGTAAATCTATTATAGATATGTTAGAAAATTCTCAAGACCAATTTGAAAACTTGCTCAGAAATTTGCCAAAAGAAAAACATAATTTTGCATATGCAAAAGATAAATGGACCTTAAAAGAATTGATACAGCATATTATAGATACAGATCGTATTTTTTGTTACAGAGCTTTATGTTTCGCAAGAAATGATAAAACTTCTTTACCAGGATTTGATCAAGATGTTTTTGTTGATAATGATACTGCAAACGATAGAGATTATTTTGATTTATTAGATGAAATGCAAACTTTAAGAAAATCTACCATTCAATTATATAAAAATTTTTCTGATGAAGCTTTGTTAAGAATAGGAGTTGCATCAGAAAATAAAATGTCAGTAAGAGCTTTAGGATATTTATTTTCTGGGCGTTAATACGCTTAAAAAAGCAAGTAAAAATAATTTTTTCATTTTTTTCATTTTTAAAATTTGTAATTTAAATTCTTTGTAAATAAATGTAATAATTTAATATATTTTAAAAATTTGTTCTGAAAAGGCGTTTTTTGTTCTGAAATGTATATAATTTAAAAACCGAAGCAAATTACTTCGGTTTTTAATTTAAATAACTTTTTCTCTTTTTAATTGGAAGACCAAACTGCCACTCCTGATTTTGTATATAGTTTTAATTTTCCATCATTTTCTAAGGTAAGTTTTACAGGTTTATTTTTAGGGTTTCTAAATTTTGCATCATTGTATGGATGCGTATTAGAAGACCATCTTGCCTTGTTAGATGCATCATAAACTACTAAATTACCATCAGTTTGCATTTCTAATCTAGCATTTTTGAATCCATATTTCATAGAACCCCATACAAAACGCCCTTGTCTACCATTTACACTATTATACACGCATAAATTACCATCTGTTGCTTGCATAAGTAACATAAATTTACCATTTGCTGATACTAATTTTTGACCCGCACTTAATTTTTGACCTGCATTTAATGTATTGGCATTTGATCCTAAAGGAATTAATTTCCAAGCTTGTTTACTTGCCCCAAATTTCATTGATAATACAATCTTACCTCCATTACCAAAGCCTGCTTGTCTATTTACTTCTAGTTTTGCCCCTTTTGCTTTTGGATGCATACTTACTATTGTGTAAGAATCTTTGTAATACTGACTTTTTGAAACTTTCCATAACTGGTTTGGAGAACCATTATTGTTTTCCCAAAGTTGTATTCTTGCATTTTCTTTACCTAAAGTAGAAAAATCTGCATCTAAATATTTGTGCTTACCAGCTCTTGGACTTGCACATATAATATAATACAAATCTCTTCCTTTATTTGCATATACAAATTGCCAATTTTGATGTTCACTTGTAGCAAAGTTATCCCAAAGTTGAATATTAGTACCATTTCTGCCTAACTCTCCACCACTAGCATCTATCATTTTTCCTTTTGCAGAAATAAAAGTAGATTGTATTTTAAAGGTTTTGCCATTTAAGTTTTGAGATTTTAAACTAAATGTAATTGCAAATAGTATTAATGTAATTGCTATTTTTTTCATTTTATATTAATATTAAAGTTTACGTTTTTTATATTTATCTAACTAATAAATGGTATTTATTCTTTTACAAACCTGCTTGTTGCTATACCATTATTAGTTACAATTTTTAATAGATACATACCAGAGGCTAGGTTTTTAGTATTTATTTGTTGTGTAGCAGTTTGCACTATTCTTGTACCTAGCATACTATATATTTCTATGTTGTTTATGCTTAAACCATTATTGGTAGTAATATTTAAGACACTTTTTACAGGGTTAGGGTATATAGCAATGTGCTTTAACAAGGTTTCATTAGTAACCCCTAATGCAGCACTACAATTTGTACTATAACTTACTGTAGTTGGTTTTAACCAATTGCCATTAGCTAAAGCATTGGCAACATTATCTACTTGTATGCAACTTAAATTGGCATTGTTAGTAGCATTCATATTTGTTAAAATTGCGTTGTTGCCATTACTTAAAATTAATTTTGTTAAACTGTTATTAGAAACGATTAGGCTTGTTAAACTTTTCATTTTGCTAATGTCTATTTTTTCTATTAAATTATTAGAGACATCTAACGTTTCTAGTTTATTTTCTGCACGTTTTTCTGTACGTTTAGCACCAGACTTAGAAACAACTTCTACTTCTGTAGCATCAGTAAGTTTATCTATATTTGTAATTTGGTTGTTAGACAAGTCTATTTTAGATGCACCAGTAAAGGCTTCTAAACCATCTGTATTGGTAAGGCCTTTACCTTTTAAATCTAAAACACCTGTATAAGCTGCAGCTTCTGCTAAAGTAATTTTACCATCGTTATTGGTATCTAAACCAGTAACAGCTGCTAAAGCATTATCTAGTTGTGTATCTGCTGTGTTTACAACCCATACATCACTGCAGTCTAAACTAAAGTTTTGCGTGTCGTCTTTTTGCCAATCACTAGGTATATTATCTAGTTGTGTTTGGTTTACTTGTATACAGGTAAGATCTGGGTTATCGTTTACTTTTAAACCAGTTAAAGCTGTATTATTGGAAAGATCTAAACTGGTTAATAGATTATTATTAACATACAAATAAGTTAGTGCTGTATTATTAGACACATCTAGATTGGTTAATTGATTATTTTTAGTTTCTAATTTAGTTAACGCTATATTATTAGACACATCTAGATTGGTTAATTGATTATTTTTAGTTTCTAATTTAGTTAACGCTATATTATTAGAAACATCTAAACTGGTTAATTTATTATTTTTAACAAACAAATAAGTTAGTGCTGTATTATTAGACACATCTAAACTGGTTAATTGATTAGAATTAACTTCCAAATCAATTAATGCAATATTTTTAGAAACATCTAAACTGGTTAATTTATTTTCATTAACTAATAAATCAGTTAACGCTGTATTTTTAGAAACATCTAAACTGGTTAATTGATTAAAATCAGCATTTAGTTCACTTAAAGATGTAAAATCTTCTATTCCTGCTAAATTTGAAATATTTTTTCCTACTAACATCAATGATGTTATCCCAGAAATTTTAGAAGTTGCTATTTTATCTTCTGCATTAAAATCTTCTGCTTCAATATTGTAATTACCATCCATAATACCTATTAGAGCTTGTCTAAAATTAGCATCTGGTATGTGTGTTCTTGGGGTACAGTCTGTGCTGTAAGTTGCTGTAGCGTCTTTTGCCCAACTACTAGGTATATTATCTAGTTGTGTTTGGTTTACTTGTATGCAAGTTAAATTTGGGTTATCGTTTACTTTTAAACCAGTTAAAGCTGTATTATTGGAAAGATCTAAACTGGTTAATAGATTATTGTCAACCCATACATCTTTTAAAGCTGTGTTTTGGCTTAAATCAAAACTTTCAAATTCGTTATTATGAACTACTAAAATTTCTAATTTTGTAGCACTCTCTAAGTTTAAAGTTTTAATTTTATTATCATAAGCGTGTAAAAGTAATAATTCATTTTTTTGCCCTAAATTTAAAGTTTCAAGTTCATTTTGATTTAAGAATATTTGCTGTAAAGCTATGTTTTTACTTAAATCTAAATTTTTTAGTTTGTTATTTTTAGCAGATAGAAATGATAACCCTATGAAATCTTCAATACCAGTTAAATCTTTAATTTCCTTACCATCTACATTTAAAGCACCTGTTAATACAGAAATTTTAGAGGTTTCTATTTTATTACCAATAAAACCAGTTAAACCTAAATCTATAAGAGCATTTCTAAAATTATCATCTGGTATAGTTGTGTATTGTACAGAACAGTCTGTGCTGTAGTTTTGCGTGTCGTCTTTTTGCCAACCACTAGGTATATTATCTAGTTGTGTTTGGTTTACTTGTATGCAAGTTAAATTTGGATTTGAAAAAACCCTAAGAACTTCTAACGCTAAATTTTTAGAAACATCTAGATTTGTTAATTGATTATAAGTAACTAACAAATTGGTTAATGCAATATTTTTAGAAACATCTAAACTGGTTAATTGATTAGAACTAGCATCTAAAACAGATAATGCTGTATTTTTAGAAACATCTAAACTGGTTAATTTATTTTCATTAACCAATAATTGAATTAAATCTGTATTTTTAGAAACATCTAAACTGGTTAATTGATTTTCATTAACATATAATTCAGTTAACGCTGTATTTTTAGAAACATCTAAACTGGTTAATTCATTATCACTAGCATATAATTTAATTAACGCTGTATTTTTAGAAACATCTAAACTGGTTAATTTATTATTAAAAACAAATAAATCAGTTAACACTGAAAAGTCTTCTATACCTGCTAAATTTGAAATATTTTTTCCGTTTAAAACCAATAATGTTATCCCAGAAATTTTAGCGGTTTCTATTTGGTTAAAGTTATTAAAGTTAGTTACATTTTGTTCTACAAGAGTTTCTATAGCTGCTCTAAAATTATCATCTGGTATATAGGTCATAGGTGTACCACAATCGTAACTGTATAATGAAATATCTTGTGGCCAACCATTTTTGTCTATAGGATTAAAATTATCATCTATTTGTAAGCATTTTAGGTTTGGGATAGCGTTTAAACCAATTTGTGTTATTTTCTCATTTTCCCCATTTTGTATGTTTATAGCAGTTAGTGTTTCTATTCCTGCAACATTTACTGTCTCTAATGCTATGTTTTTTGTAAGATCTAGTGTAGTAACTTTAACATTGTTGGTTATATCAGTATCCAAATAATTAGCTAAATTAAAAGTTTTTAGTTTTGTATTGTTTTCTAAATTTAGTTCTTGTAAAGGAGTATCAAATACCTCTAAGGTTTCTAAATTTGTATTACTCGCTAAGTTTAAGGTGTTTATTTTGGTTACTCCTATTGAAAGCGAATCTAAAGCAGTATTCTTTGATACATCTAAACTAGTAATTTTTGGGCCACCAAAAACTAGTTTTTCTAATAAGAGATTGTTGGTAACATTTATAGTTTCTAAAACAAAACTACCTGTATATAATTCTTTTAAATTTTTGAAATCTTCTAACCCTTGTAAAGTTACGACATCATACGTTTTACTATCAGTAGTTGTTTTTAAAATTTCAATATTTTCTATTTTAGAGGTTTCTATTTTGTTATCATTATCAAAATCATTCGCAGTTATATTATGGTCACCATCAATTAAAGCTTGCATAAAGTTTGCATCTGTTATTGTGGTGTATTGTACTGTTGTACAATTACCATCTGTGCTAAATTGTGCTGTGTTATCAAATTTCCAAATACCTGGTCTGTTAGCTACCACATTTTCATCTACAGTAACACAAGTAAGGTTTGGATTGTCTGTAGCATCTACAGAAGCTATATTTCCTGAAGTGTTTGTACTCTTAATATTTTTAAGGTTTAAGCTGGTTAACAAACCATCTTTCATTTCATTAACGTATATATTAGTTAAGTTTGGGTTAGTAGAAAAATCTAATGAAGTAAATTTGTTTGCATCAAGAGAAACAAAAGTTAAATTTGTTAGATTAGAAATGTCGAGTGTTGTAAAGTTATTGTTAGATAAATCAAGAGATTCTAAAGAAGTATAGTTTTCTAAATTTGGAATAACGCTTAATTCGTTGATACTTAAACCCAAATAACTCAAGTTATATGTTACTGGCAAAATAACTGTTGTAAGCTTATTGCCTAGGGCTTCTAATTCTGTTAAATTTGTGTTTTTACTTAAATTTAAAGAAGCTAGCAAATGGTTTTCTAAAAACAAACCAGAAAGATTTGTAAAATCTTCTATACCTGTTAAATCAGAAATTTTTTCAGAGTCTGGGTCATCACTATTTTTTCCTATATTTAATAGACTAAGGGTATTAATTTTATCTGTTAATACTTTATTATCTAATGTACCACTATCTAAATTTAAAGGTTGGTCTGCATCATCTTTTAAATTTTGGAGGGCTGTTTCAAAATTATCATCAGGTATATAAGTATATGTATCGCAGGCAGTATCTTGTCGAGTAACTCCAGTATCAAAAGACCAATTTGGTTGAACATTAGTAAAACCAGTATCTACTTGTATACAAGAAAGATAATTATTTGTTACAAATAAAGATGTAATAGTACTATTAAGGCCATTTGCAATATTTAAATTTACCAAATTATTATTGGAAAGGTCAATTGATTCTAAATTTGGGTTATTAGATAAATCTAAACGCACTAAATTGTTATTACTTAGATTTAACCTCTTTAATTGTGTATTTTGAGAAAAGTCTATTTCAAAAAATTTGTGTGCATTATTTTTATCATTTGCTTGAGAACTAAATTCTTCTAAAGCTGTAAAAGCCTCAATACCTGTTAAATCTGATATAAATGCTTCTTTACCAACTAATGGTATTTGTACAAACACGTTTGGTGGTGGAATAATAAGAATTTTTATTTGACTTAATTTTGTGTTATCTATTTCATACTGGTTATTAAAGTCGCTATCAATAATATCTACTCCTAAATTTGGGTCAGCTATTAATAACTGTCTGAAAATTTCATCTGGTATTGTTGTTTTTTGTGCAAATGAAATAGAGGTTGCAAATAAAAGTGCAACAAATAAGTAGTGTTTCTTAAACATAATTTTTAATTTTTTTTTTGATTATCATATAAAAATATGAGAAAACAACTTATATTTTAAAAATTTGTTCTGAAACCCTATGTTTTTGTTCTGAAATAGTTAATTAAGACTAGAAATTAGTATTAGCAATTAAGATTAGATTTGTATTTATCAGAAATTTTAAAGGTTTTGTCTTTTATGTTTACTTTATTTTTATCAATACTATTTATAAAACTTGGGTTTATGGCAGTACTTCTATTAATTTGTATTAGTTGCTTGCTATTTATTTGTTCTAAAAAATTGATTAATGATAAACGAATTACTTTTTTAGTATTGGTAAGGTATAAGTTTAAATATACGTGTTCTGTTTCTACATAAAGTACATCTGCAAAATTAATATTATAAGTTTTTGTACCAGCTACAATAGGAGTAATTGTTTTTGAATCTATCTTTGTAGAACTAAAATAGATGTCTATAGTTGTGAGTAAAGTAGCGTCGTTTATGGGTTTGTTTATATACCCAATAGGATGTAAAAGTTTAAGTTTTTGTAAGGTTTCTTTGTCATTGTAAGACGTTAAAAACAAAAAAGGTAAATTTAAATTTTCGTTGATATACTTTGCAACATCCATACCAGTTTTTGAACCATTTATTTTAACATCTAGTAATATTAAATCTACAGGATTGTTTTCTAGTAATTCTATAGCACCTGTATAATCTACAGCAATTCCTACAGAATTATAACCATTAAATTCTAAAAACATTTCTATTTGATTTGCAATTAAAACTTCATCTTCAACAATTAAAATATTTTTTTGTAGTTTCATTATTGTTTTGTTGTATTTTTTAATTGAAGCGAAATTGTGTATTCAGAGTTTTTACGTTCTATGGTTCCTTTTAGTTGTTTAACCATGCTATTAATAATGCTTATTCCTAAACTTTTTTTATTGGAGATTTCTATAAATTTTGTCCCAGAATCTTTATAGATAATACTAATATTTGATTGCTGTAAAGAAATTTGAACTTCAATAAATAATGTATCTTTAAATACAGCATGTTTTATGCTGTTAGAAATTAATTCATTTATCATTATGCCAATAGGTAAAACTGTATCAATATTAAGTTTTGTTTCAGGAGTTGTAATTGTTATTTCTACTTCTCTAGAAGAAATATTTTTTAATGCATTGGCTATGTTGATTAGGTATTTTTTTATGTTATAATTTTTACCTTCTAAATTATCCTCATCATACAACATTTGTTCGTTAGCCTTTGCAACTGTGTTTATACGATGTTCTAAACTGATAAATTTTTCCTTGTAAAAAGGTTCATTTACTTCATTATACTGAAACTTTACCAAACTTAAAATTAATGATAAATTATTTTTTACTCGATGATTTAATTCTTTTAGTAAAAATTCCTTTTCAGCCAATTTTGCTTTAACATCATTTTGAGCAATTTTTATTTTACGATTTTTTTCTCTGGTAATAATAAACCCTGTAGTAATAACAAGTAGGACAATAGAGATAAATATAAGTATGTTGGTAATGTTTTTTCTTTTGATAACATTAATTTTTGCAAGTTCTTCTGCATCATTTTTTTCTTTTTTTATTTTACCAACTTCGTATTTAGCTAAATCTATGACTCTATTTTTAGTTAATTTATCAGCCTTTATTATTTTGTATTGATTTATGTTTTGTAATGCTAAATCTTCTTTATCGAGTTTGTCTAAAATTCTGCTTTTTAAGAAATATAAATCTTGTAGTTTTCTTAAAGTTGTTTTTTTGTAGGCTAAAGCTAAAGCATCATTTATGTAATCTAAAGCAATTTTGTATTTTTCAATTTTAAAATAATAAGTTGTAATAAAGTAATTTGCATAAATAGCTGTGTGTGTTTCACCATCAAAATTTTTGGAAGCATTTAAAAGAAATTTTTTTGCAAACTCTAAATTGTTTGATGTAAACTGGTTCTTATACCAAATATCTTGCAGTTTAATATAATCTGTTATGTAAGTTGTATATGCTTCATCAAAAGTGCTTTTTCTTGAAGAATTTAAAGACTTTAGTGCAATAGTTCTATATTTTTTAACGCTATCAGGCTCATTTAAGTTTATATGAATACTGGCTAAATCATTAGCAACAACAGCATATCTTAAAGGATCAAAAGCTAAAGGGTCATTTATCAAAAATTTCTTGTAATATTCACTAGCTTCTTTGTAATAGCCTGCAGTTAGCAAAACATCTCCATAAGCTTTTTGTAAATTTTTTGGTTGGGTATCTTTAAAGTAATCGTATTTAGAACCCAATTTTTGTAAAAATTCAATTTGTTCTAATTGTGCAATGTAATTTTCTGAATAGCTATAAATTCTAAAAATTTCCCAATAGATATTAATTGCTCCTTTAGATTCTTTAACATTTGGTAAATCTAAAGCTTTATACAAATAAACCAATGCAGAATCTCGCTGGTTTAAGTCTTTGTAAGTGTTAATGATATAATGATATGCAGCCAGTTTTTTTTGACTATCTTTAATGGGGTCTAAATTTTTTAAATAATTTTTAGCGCTATTTTTATAAAGTTCTATTGAAGAATAGCTATCTAGATTAAACTCATAAACGCTAGAGTCTTTTACAACATAATCCTCATCTACTTGAAAGTAATTTTCTACAGGTAATTGTGCATTAGATGTAGTAATAAATAAAAAACTAAAGAAGATAAACGTTAAAAGAAGTTTGATTTTAGACATCAAAATATGGTTTTAAACATTTTAATTTATTGCAAACATCAAAAAATAATACTAAAATTCAGCATTTTTGTTCTGAAACGCCTTTTTTTGTTCTGAAAAGTAAAAATATAAAAAAAAACCGAAGCTAAAAGCCTCGGTTTATATATTGGATATTGGGGATTTTTATTTCAATCCTCCAATCATTTCTTCTGGTTTCACCCATTCATCATATTGTTCTTCTGTAACATATCCTAAACGTACAGCCTCTACTTTTAAAGTTGTTCCGTTTTCGTGGGCAGTATTTGCAATTTCTGCAGCTTTGTAATAGCCAATTTTTGTATTTAATGCAGTAACTAACATTAATGAATTATTTACCAATTCATTAATTCTTGGGTGATTTGGCTCAATGCCAGCAGCGCAATTTTCTTCAAAAGATCTACAAGCATCACCAATTAATTGCGCAGATTGTAACACGTTTGCAGCCATCATTGGTTTAAAAACATTCAATTCATAATGACCTTGAGTACCACCAACAGTTACAGCAACATCATTACCCATAACTTGTGCACAAACCATTGTAATTGCTTCTGCTTGAGTAGGGTTTACTTTACCAGGCATAATAGAAGAACCAGGTTCATTTGCAGGAATGATAATTTCTCCTATTCCTGAACGTGGACCAGAAGCCATCATTCTAATATCGTTTGCAATTTTATTTAAAGAAACTGCAACTTGTTTTAAAGCTCCATGCGTTTCTACTAAAGCATCATGAGCAGCTAAAGCTTCAAATTTATTTTCTGCAGTTATAAAAGGTAAGTTTGTAAATTCCGCAATATATTTTGCCACTAAAACATCATACCCTTTTGGTGTATTTAAACCTGTACCAACTGCTGTTCCTCCTAAAGCTAGTTGAGATAAATGTTCTAAAGTATTATTTAATGCTTTTAAACCGAAGTTTAATTGCGCAACATAACCAGAAAACTCTTGACCTAAGGTTAGGGGAGTTGCATCCATTAAATGCGTTCGTCCAATTTTTACAACATCTTTAAAGGCTTCTGATTTTGCTTGTAAAGTATCTCTTAATTGCGTAATTCCAGGAATGGTATTTTCTACAATTTTTTTATAAGCAGCAATATGCATACCTGTTGGAAAGGTATCATTTGATGATTGCGATTTATTTACATCATCATTTGGCTGAATTGTTTTATCTCCTTGACCAATAACTTTACCAGCAATTTCATGTGCTCTATTTGCAATTACTTCATTCACATTCATATTAGATTGTGTACCTGAACCAGTTTGCCAAATTACTAATGGAAATTGATTGTCGTGTTTACCTGCCAAAATTTCATCACAAACTTGTGCAATTAAATCTCTTTTTTCTTCTGCTAAAACGCCTAATTTTGCATTTGTAAAAGCTGCTGCTTTTTTAAGATATGCAAAACCATAAACAATCTCTAAAGGCATTGAGCCAGAAGCTCCTATTTTAAAATTGTTTCTTGAACGTTCTGTTTGTGCTCCCCAATATTTAGCTGCAGGTACATTTACATTACCCATAGTATCTTTTTCGATTCTATATTTTGTCATTTTGATAAAATTTTTAGTAAAACAAAATTACAAAAAACTATTAGCACATTATGTTGATAAATATCATTTATTAAAGAAAAAAACTTTTTTTTGATGTGGAATTTTTGAAAATAAGTATTATTTTTGCCTTATAATTTTTCAAAAACATACAAATGTTAGATTTTTCTCAGTTTTCAGGATTAGTTTTATTTATGTTCATTTTTACAGCTGGTTTTTGGTTGTTAATATTTTTATTGACATTTGTAGTTCCTTATTGGATTGGCGGAACTATTTGGGAAAATATGAAATTAAAAAGTGATGCTAGAAAAGCTGCTGAAGGAAACTAAATATTAGGTTTTACAACTGTAAAACTTAAAATATACGATTTAAAAAAACTCGTAATGCAAAATAGCGTTACGAGTTTTTTTATGGGTTTGAGTAAGTAAGTTAAGGATTAAAGCAAATGTTTGAGGTCTTTTTCTTTTTCAGAAAAAAGCGAGTGGCCTTTCAATTTCGCTCAAGATAAACCCCAAGCCTTCTAAAACGCACAAATATTTATCCTTCAAAATCGTCTCCACCACCATTATTTCCTCTTCCTCTTTTTTCTCTTTCTTTTTTCTGGTTAAATCTATAAGAGAAATTTAATGAGATTTGACGAACTCTTCTTTGAAAAGTTTGATTGGTAATATTAGTTGGGTTTTCTCTACTTGGTGCAAAACCTTGGAATTGATATTTTCTTGAGTTAAAAAGGTCGCTAACGTTTAAAACTAGAGTTCCCTTGTCTTTTAAAATGTCTTTACTAAAGGCTAAGTTTAGAGATAAAATGCCTTCTACATTGGTTTGAGCATCTGTTCTTGGGCCTCTGTAAAAAAGTCTTGTTTGCGATTGAATGCTCCAAGGAAGTTCTATTCTTGCATCAAAACGTGTAAACCAAGATGTGTTTTTTGCATCAAAATTTTGAATAATTGTAGAAACTACGTTTGTGTTAGGATCTGTTACGTCATAACTATATTCCCCATTTGTTTCAAATTGAAAAAAGTTAAAACTTCCTGAAAATTTTATTTTTTTGTTTAAATTATAATTACCTGTAAACTCGAAACCAGCCCTGTCTTCTGATGCTAGATTAATAGGTTGTCTTACTAAAATATTAGTGGTTTTACCATTAATTACCCTAACTTCTTGTCTGTTAGCTCTAACAATATCGTCTGTAGAGTGTTGGTAATAAATAGATGAGTTTAAGGTTAATTTACCCCATCTATTTAAGTATCCTAAATCGAAAGAGTTAGTATATGTTGGGTTTAAATCTACATTTCCTATATAAAAAACAATTTCACTGGCTCTACTTTCAAAAGGGTTTAAAGATCTTGAACGTGGTCTTCTTAATCTCCTACTATAACCTAAAGTAAAACTTTGGTCTTCTGTTAATTCATATCCAAAATTTACGGTTGGGAAAAAATCTGTAAATCTTTTTTTATAGTTCTCTTGGGTGTTTACAAGACTAATATCCATTGCAGTGATTTCTGCACGTAAACCAAATAAATATGAAAATTTATTAATTTTACTACCAAATTGTGTGTAAAATGCGTTTACATTTTGGGTGAACTCTAAATTGTTAGATGGATTAAATCTTGGGTCTAAATTGGGTGCATTTACCAAATAATCTGATGCTAAATCTTGAAAACTTCCACGATAACCAGCTTCAAACTGAGAGTTTTTACCAATTGGCAATACATAATCTGCTTGAATTAAGTTGTCTATAGAAAGTTCATCTGTAGAATTTGTTTCTGGGTTTATATCTGTAATAATCGCAGATTCATTTTCTTTGCTAGCACTATGTTGAAAATCTAACGTTAATTTATGACCACTTTCATTAAAATTATTGGTGTAATTTAAAGAAAATTGCAGTGTTTTGTCTATTTCTCCTTCTTCTTGAATACGAGTAGAGTTAAACAAATTATTATTTGACGCATCAAAAGAACTAATATTAGTAATGGAAGTATCAAACCCATCAGAGTCTCTAACAAAAATGGTACCTGTAATCGAACTTTTTTTATTCAAAAAATATTCTAAACCAATATTCGCATTAAAGCCTTTTCTATTTCTTTGATTGTCTCTATTTTCTATTCTTGTGCTATCTAAAATTCCGTTTGATAAATATTGAATATCTGAATTATAAATTCCAGGACCACCTCTATCACTATATCCAAAATTAGTAAATAGGTTAATTTTTTCTGAACGTAAATTCAAATTAACTGCTCCTTGATAATTTTTAGGATTACCAACTGTTACATTTACAGAACCATTAAAACCAGAAGCTTTTCCTTTTCTTAGAATAATATTTAAGATTCCTGCAGTTCCTTCTGCATCATATCTTGCAGATGGGGAAGTGATTACTTCAATTCTTTCTATAGCATCAGAAGGCAATTGTCTTAAAGCATCTGTGCCACTTAAACCCACTAAAGCAGAGGGTTTTCCGTCAATTAAAATGCGCACATTTGCGCTTCCACGTAAACTTACAGTTCCTTCAGCATCTACATCTACAGAAGGTACATTGTCTAAAACATCAGAAGCAGTTCCGCCTTTTACAGTCATATCTTTACCAACATTATAGACTTTTTTATCTAAACGAATATCTACAGTAGATTTTTCTGCTACCAGAACTACTTCATCTAAATTACTTGCATCTTCTTCTAATTTTATTGTGCCTAAATTTTTGTTCGTAGAAATTTTTTGAATTGGGATTTTTTGACTTTTAAAAGAAATAAACTCGATACTTATTTCGTAAGTTCCAACAGGGGTTTTAACATTAAAATTACCTTTTGAATCTGTAATACCTCCAGATATTTTTTTGGTAACAACATTTTTTAAAACGATAGTTGCATATTCTAAAGCCTGATTCGTTTTTGCCTCAACAACTTTACCAGTAATGGTAATTTCTTTAGAAGTTTTTGTTGGTTTTTGTGCTAATAAAATTGCTGATGAGAATAAAAAACAAAATAGAATTGTAATTTTTTGAGTCAAAATATGTTGGTTTTCAATTTTAGACTGCAAAGTTCTTGTTAAGTTTAAACAGTTATAGTTAAAGTATAGTTAAAGAAATTTATGTAAAATAATTCTAAATAATTGAAGCAATATTTTCTGGTGGTCTACCAATAACTGCTTTTTTATTGTTGATTACAATTGGTCTTTCTATTAACTTTGGATTTTGAATCATTGCAATAATAATCTCTTTATCAGACAATTCTTTTCCTTTATAGTTTTCTTTCCAGATTTTTTCAGTCTTTCTAACTAATTGAATAGGAGAGATTCCTAATAAATTGATAATTTCTGTCAATTCTTTTTCTGATGGAATATTTTCTAAATATTTTACAATTTCAAACTCTTGTTTTGAATTTTCTAAAAGTTCAACACCTTGTCTAGATTTAGAACAACGTGGATTGTGGTATATTTTTATCATTTTTTTAAGTTTCAAAGTTTCAAAGTTTCAAAGTTTCAAAGTTTTTCATTTTTGAATACTGAATACTGAATACTGAATACTGAATACTGAATACTGAATACTATTCTTTTTGCCCATTCAACATTAAATAAGACTTTAAAAACGGATTTATATCTCCATTCATTACATTATCTACATTACCAGTTTCGTGAGCAGTTCTTACATCTTTTACCAATTTATAAGGATGCATTACATAATTACGTATTTGACTTCCCCATTCGTTTTTTAACTTACCAGATTCAATTTCATCTCTTGCAGCTTGTTGTTTTTGTAACTCAATTTCATATAATTGAGATTTTAGCATTTTCATTGCAGTTGCTCTATTATCGTGTTGAGAACGAGAATTTGAACAAGAAATTTGAATTCCAGTTGGTTTGTGTGTCAGTTGCACTTTTGTTTCTACTTTATTTACATTTTGTCCTCCAGCTCCACTAGATCTTGCAGTAACAATTTCTACATCTGCAGGGTTTACATCAATTTCAATAGAATCATCAGCCACAGGAAAAACATATACAGACCCAAAAGTGGTATGACGTTTTCCATTAGAATCAAAAGGCGAAATTCGCACTAATCTATGCACACCATTCTCTCCTTTTAACCAACCAAAAGCATAATCACCATCAATTTCTATGGTAATTGTTTTAATACCAACAACATCTCCTGCTTGATAATTCAGTGTTTTTAACTTAAAACCTTGCTTTTCTGCCCACATTGTGTACATTCTAGAGAGCATTTTTACCCAATCGCAACTTTCTGTTCCTCCAGCACCAGCAGTAATTTGTATGGTTGCAGATAAGGAATCTCCTTCTTCAGAAAGCATATTTCTAAATTCTAAATCTTCTAAAAAAGTACTTGTTTTTTCGAATTGTTCTATAATTTCACTTTCTTCACCTTCCCCTTCTTTGTAAATCTCATATAAAACGTTTATATCTTCCTTTAAAGTGATGGTTTTGTTGTAATCTTCTACCCATTTTTTTTTAAAACGCAGTTCTTTCATCACTATTTCTGCAGCTTTTGGGTCGTTCCAAAAATCGGGATTTGCAGTTTTTTCCTCTTCATTTGCTATTTCAATCAATTTTTTATCAATCTCTAAATAAGACTTCAA
>JBGCFX010000114.1:0-4309 GCA_045110395.1 Polaribacter sp. | reverse complement strand
TAATTACCTCTTTTTATTCGTTTTAAATTTTTTTAAAATGAAAAAAATATCTATTTTTTTATTCTTGTTTGCAAGTATACTTGTAAACGCCCAACAATTCACACTTTCTGGAAAAGTTGTAGATGAAAACAAAAAACCTTTAGTTGGAGCTTCTGTCTCTATTATTGATTCTAAAACTGGTGCAATAACTGATTCTAAAGGACAATATGAGATGAAATTATCAACTGGAGAATATTATCTTGAAGCAAAGTATTTAGGATACAAAAGTGCAATACAAGGAGTTGCAATTTTAAGAAAAGATGCTAAAACTGACTTTTATTTGTATCCTATTTCAACAGTTTTAGAAGAAGTTTTAGTTTCTGCAGTTCGTGTAAATGCAGAAACACCAGTTACATTTTCTAACTTATCAAAAAAGGAAATTGCTAAACGTAATTTGGGTCAAGACATTCCTGTTTTAATGAATTATTTGCCAAACGTAGTTTCCTCTTCAGATGCTGGCGCAGGTGTTGGTTACACGTATATGAATGTGCGTGGTTCTAATGGAGAAAGAATTAATGTTACTGTTAACGGAATTCCCTATAATGATGCAGAAAGTCATGGAACCTTTTGGGTAAATTTAGGCGATTTTGCTTCTTCTACCCAAAATTTACAATTGCAAAGAGGTGTAGGAACATCTACTAATGGTTCTGGAGCTTTTGGAGCGAGTTTAAACATTTTAACAGATGCTGTTTCTGACGAAGCTTTTGCAGAAATATCGAACTCTTTTGGTTCTTTTAATACCAGAAAACATACCGTAAAATTTAGTACTGGTAAAATAAATGAACACATAGAAATTGCAGGACGTTTGTCTAACATTTATTCTGATGGTTATGTAGATAGAGCTTTTGCAGATTTAAAATCGTATTATTTACAAGGTAGTTATACTGATGAAAATACATTAATAAAAGCGATTACTTTTGGTGGAAAAGAAAGAACTTATCAAGCTTGGTTTGGTTTAACTGCAGATCAATTAAAAGCAGATAGAAGACAGAATCCTTATACGTATGATAATGAAACAGACAATTATCAACAAGATCATTATCAATTGCATTGGAATGAAAGATTGAGTGATAATTGGTCTACAAACTTAGCATTAAACTATACAAAAGGATTAGGCTATTTTGAACAATTTAAAGATGATGAAGATGCAGCCGATTTTAATAATTTAATTGCAGATAATAGTGATGTTATTGTAAGACGTTGGTTAGATAATGATTTCTACGTTTTTAATTTCAACACAAATTACAAAACGGATAAATTAAACTTTATTACAGGAATTTCTTATTCTAATTATACAGGAGATCATTTTGGCGAAGTAATTTGGGGTTCTGATTTGGCACCAAATACAAATATTAGAGATCGTTATTATTTTTCTGATGCAACAAAAACTGATTTTTCTTTATTTGCTAAAGCAAATTTTAAAATTGATGAAAAACTTTCTGGTTATTTAGATTTACAAGGTCGTTTTGTAGAGTATCAAACCAAAGGAATTACCAATGATATTGTACCTATAGATGTAGATGCAAATTTCAATTTTTTCAATCCTAAATTGGGTTTAACCTATAGAATTAATAGCAATAATAGTTTATATACTTCTTTTGCAGTAGCAAATAGAGAACCTAATAGAAATGATTTCGAAAACGGTGTTTCTACACCAGAAACCTTAAACGATTTTGAATTAGGTTGGCGTTTAAACAAAGAAAACATTAAATTAAATACCAACATATATTATATGGATTATAAAAATCAGTTGGTTTTAACAGGTGCTTTAGATGATGTTGGGCAGCCAGTAAGAGCAACTTCTGGAAGCAGTTACAGGTTAGGTTTAGAGATTGATGCAGATATTCGTTTATCTGAGAAGTTTTCAATCAGACCAAATGCTTCTTTTAGTTCTAATAAGAATAGAGATTTTTTTATCACCAGAGATGGAAATCCAAATCCACAATCTTTAGGGAAAACAGATATTTCATTTTCTCCTGATATGGTTATTGGAAACATTTTTACTTATATGCCTTTAGAAAACTTGCAATTCTCTTTATTATCTAAATATGTTGGTCAACAATTTATGAGCAATTTTAGCAGTGCCATTTCAGATGCAGATGTATTAGATAGCTTTTTTACTTCAGACATAAATGTTGTGTATGAAATGAAACCCACTAAAATTTTTAAATCAATCACATTTACCGCTTCGGTACATAATATTTTTGCTGTAGAATATGTAGATAGAGGTTATTATTTTACGTTTGATGATACTTGGTCTAACCCAGGAACTACAGCTACAGTTGATGGAGCAGGTTTTTACCCACAAGCCACAAGAAACTTTTTAGTAGGTGTAACATTAAGGTTTTAAAATATAAATAGAGCATAAAAAAAATGCGATTGTAATTTTACAATCGCATTTTTTTGTTAATTTTTATAAAAAATTACATTTTCTGTAGCCAAGTTTTTACAGCAACTTCAGCTTTTATAATTTCTTTTAAATCTGCAATAGCAACACGTTTTTGTTCCATTGTATCTCTATGTCTAATTGTTACAGAATTGTCTTTTAAAGAATCGTGATCAACAGTAATACAGAAAGGAGTTCCTGCTGCATCTTGCCTTCTATAACGTTTACCAACCGCATCTTTTTCATCATAAAAAACGTTGAAATCCCATTTTAAGTCTTCCATTATTTTTTTAGCAACTTCTGGTAAACCATCCTTTTTAACTAACGGAAAAATAGCTGCTTTAAAAGGTGCTAAAACTGCTGGTAATTTTAAAACTGTTCTTGTTGTCCCATTTTCTAAAGCTTCTTCTTGCAAAGAATTCGAAAAAACTGCTAAAAACATTCTGTCTAAACCAATAGAAGTTTCAACAACATAAGGTACATAACTTTTATTTTCTTCATGATCAAAATATTGTAATTTCTTACCAGAATATTCTTCATGTGCTTTTAAATCGAAATCTGTTCTTGAGTGAATTCCTTCTAATTCTTTAAATCCGAAAGGAAAATTAAACTCAATATCTGCTGCTGCATCTGCATAATGTGCTAGTTTGTCATGATCGTGAAAACGATAATTTTCTGCACCCATTCCTAAAGATAAATGCCATTTCAAACGCGTTTCTTTCCACTCTTTATACCATTCTTTTTGTGTGCCTGGTTTTACAAAAAATTGCATTTCCATTTGTTCAAACTCACGCATTCTAAAAATAAATTGTCTTGCAACAATCTCATTTCTAAAGGCTTTACCAGTTTGTGCAATCCCAAAAGGAATTTTCATTCGTCCAGTTTTTTGCACATTTAAAAAGTTTACAAAAATACCTTGTGCTGTTTCTGGACGTAAATAAACTTGCGTAGAATTTTCTGCTGATGCACCAATTTGTGTACCAAACATTAAATTGAATTGCTTCACTTCCGTCCAATTATTAGAACCAGAAACAGGGCAATTTATACCTAAATCAATAATTAATTGTCTAAAACCTTCTAAATCACTTTCTTCTTGAACTCTTGTTAATTCAATAGTAATTTCGTCCATTTGCTTTTGACGACGAATTACATTTTGGTTTGTAGCTCTAAACTCTTCCTCATTAAAAGCATCACCAAAACGTTTTTTTGCTTTAGTAATATCTTTTTCTATTTTCTGATTTATTTTCTCTCTAAAATCTTCAACCAAAACATCTGCTCTGTATCGCTTTTTAGAATCTTTATTATCAATTAAAGGATCGTTAAAAGCATCTACGTGTCCAGATGCTTTCCAAGTTGTTGGGTGCATTAAAATTGCAGCATCAATTCCTACAATATTTTCGTGCATTTGCACCATTGCTTTCCACCAATAATCTCTAATATTTTTCTTTAGCTCAACTCCATTTTGAGCATAATCGTAAACAGCACTTAAACCATCATAAATTTCAGAGGACTGAAATACATAACCATATTCTTTTGCGTGCGATAAAACTTTCTTAAACTGATCTTCTTGTTTTGCCATAATGAGCGCAAAGATACACGTTTAAGCAGATTTGTCAATAAAAAATAGTTCTTGTTTTACAAAATTGTTTCAAAAATAAACATCTAAAAATATTTAGTTATCTTTAAAAAGAATTGCTAAGAAAATGATGACTTTTTTTAAAAACTTAATAGGTATATTTTTCCCTGAATTGTGTATAAATTGCGACAATCAGCTACTTGACAATGAAGCAGATTTATGCACATTTTGTAGACACGATTTGCCATTGACAAACTTCACCAGTTATGAAGATAACAAAGTAACAAGAATTTTTGATGGAAGATTTG
>JBGCFX010000113.1:0-26308 GCA_045110395.1 Polaribacter sp. | reverse complement strand
GTTTTACTGAATATTGCTTTCCAATTTTTTTTTTTTTTTTTTGTCTGTGTTCGTGATAGGAATTGGTTGACATTCCATCAAAACCAATAGTACCAAACAATTGTTCGTAATATAAACTACCGTCTTTTTTACGAAATTGTGTGTGTCTTTTGGGTGGTATGTTCCCTAATTTATGATAAAAAGGCATAAAATGTGTTTAATTGTTGAACTGTTTAATTGTTTCTTTCTGGTGATAAAAAAGACCCTGAAACAATACTGAATCAAGTTCAGCATAAACTTCAGGACGAAAATAAATTGTTCGTTATTCAGGATTGCGTTTTATTAAGTATTTTAAATGAGAAAGTAAATCTAAATACATTTCAATCGATTTCGTTTGTTGTTCAAATATACAAAAAAGTAAAAGGATTTTCTTTTTAAGTACTATTAAGACTTTTGTAAAAAGCAGAAATAAAAAAACCGAAACTTTTAAGTTTCGGTTTTTTTATAATTTTTATAACTTGTTTACTCTGTTGGCAAACGTTCGTCTATCATTTTTAATGGCATATCTCCCATTAAATCGAAAATATCTATGATACTTCTTACAGTATCTTCTTCTTCTACTTGCTCATTTACAAACCATTGTAAAAATACTTCTGATGCAAAATCATCTACTTTTCTTGCTTGCTTAAAACATTTATAAATAGATTGAGTAACTTGAATTTCTTGATCTAAAGATTTTTCGAAAATTTCTCTTAATCCTTCAAAGTCGTTATTTACTTCTGGTATTGCTGGTGAAATTGCTGCACCTCCTGCATCGTTTATAAAGTTAAAAATCTTCATTCCATGCTCTCTTTCCTCTTCTGCTTGTTTGTAGAAAAAAGCTTTACTGTTTACTAACTCTCTTTGGTCACACCAAGAAGCCATTGCTAAATAAGATGCTGAAGCATGCATTTCTAATGCTATTTGTTCGTTTAACAAGTCCATAACATCTGTATGAATTGTCATTTGTCTTCTTATTGCTGTTTTCATAATCATAAATATTTGTTATACAAAAATACATTAAAAACAGTTTATATCTATGATGAAAATGAAATTTAAAAATAATCTAAATAAAAGGAAAATTATATTACATCATAGTTAAAAACTATGGAAACAGAAGTCTAATTCGTCTTTTAAGTCTAATAATTTTGGGATTTCTAAAAAAACCAAATGTTTTTTGTCTGCAATAAATAACAAGACAAAATTTTCATTTTCGATAATATTTTCTAAATTTTCTTGAGATGTATACTCTTTTATTTTATTACGTAATTGTAATAATTGTGGGAAAGTGAGTTTCATTTTTCTGTCATCAATAGTTAATTGATATTGACAAAATGTAACTTTTTGAAGCTGTACATTGAATTGTATGTCTGTAAAAATACTCACAGCACAAAAATAAGTATTTATTTAGAATAAATAAAAATAAAAATTACAAAAAGTAGCCAGTCCCTAACAATTTATAAACTGGTGTAAATATTAAGATAAGAATTATAATATAAACAAATGATTTAACGAAATTTGAATTGGTACTTTCAGTAACTAATAAATTATCATCATTAATACTAGATTGCAATAAAATATCTTTAGATTGATAAATAGAATTATCTAATTTACTTAATGAGATGCTACTACTTGGAATTTTAGAATAAAAGAAAAGTAATATTGAAATTACAACAAATGAACCTAAACTAAATATGAATAAACCATAAGCAGATAGAGTATAATCACCAAAACATCCTACAAAAGAACAAGTGATTTCTGATGAAAAATATTTATTATGTAACATAAGTTTAATTTTTATCCAAAATACAAAAAGTTATTTAATAAATTGATTGTTATATAAACTAGCAATAATAATTACTGATTTAAGCCACATTAATAACTTCTGCAATTTGTGGAGCATATTTTTTAATAGTTGCTTCTACACCATTTTTTAAAGTCATGTGGTTTACAGTACAACCTGTACAAGCACCTTCTAATTGTACTCTTACAATAGCATCTTCTATAGATAATAGTTTGATGTTTCCACCATCACTCATTAAAAAAGGACGAATTTCGTCTAATGCTTTTTCTACATTATTGTGGGTTTCTTGTGCTGTCATATTTTATTTTTTTACGGAACTACAACCACTCATTGTTGTAATTCTTACTACTTCTGTTGGTGGCAAATTCTCATTTCTTTTTAATAATTGAGCAACCATTTCTTTGGTAATATTATTAAAAGCTTCTTCTAAAACTGTACCTTCTTGCAAAGCTACAGGATGTCCAACATCTCCTGCTTCACGTATACTTTGTACTAATGGAATTTCACCTAAAAACTGCGTTTTAATATCTGATGCTAAATTCTTAGCTCCATCTTTTCCAAAGATATAATATTTATTGTTAGGCAATTCTTCTGGTGTAAAATATGCCATATTTTCGATAATTCCTAAAACAGGAACATTAATACTTTCTTGTTGAAACATTGCCACTCCTTTTTTGGCATCTGCCAACGCAATATTTTGTGGTGTAGAAACAACTACAGCTCCATTTATTGGTAATGCTTGTACAATTGATAAATGTACATCTCCTGTTCCTGGAGGTAAATCTATTAAAAGGAAATCTAATTCGCCCCAAGCTCCATCAAAAATTAATTGATTTAAAGCCTTAGAAGCCATTGGTCCACGCCAAATTACAGATTGATCTGGATCTGTAAAAAAACCTAAAGACAATAATTTTACTCCATAATTTTCTATGGGTTTCATTTTAGAACGACCCTCTACCTTTACAGATAGTGGTCTTTCTTTTTCTACATTAAACATTATATGTTGAGAAGGCCCATAAACATCTGCATCTAAAACCCCAACATTAAAACCCATTTTTGCTAATGTAATAGCAACATTAGATGTAATTGTAGATTTACCAACACCTCCTTTACCAGAGGCAATTGCAATAATATTTTTAATATTCGGAATTTCTTTTCCGCGAATTTGATTCGGTTTTTCTTTAGCTACTGGCTTTTCTACTTTTACGTTTACTTTTACAGTAATTTGCTCGCCAACATTTGTTTTAATTGCTTTAGAAATTTCAGATTCAATTTTCTTTTTCGCTTGTAATGTTGGATTGCTGATGGTTACATCTACCTCTACTTCATCACCAAAAGTAACTACGTTTGTAACATTTTTATTTTCAACCAAACTTTTTCCTTCACCAGGAGCAGTTATAGTTTCTAATGCTTTGTAAATATCTTGTTTTTTAAAACTCACGTCTTATTTTTATTTAATCTTGATTGCAAAGATACAGCTTAGAAATCAGAAAATAAAGCTTGTAGATTGTGAATATTTATAGATTGATAACTGAAAATTATTGATGTGGATTTCACAAATTAGTAGACATCTATTTTTGTAATTATTTCCTAATTTTTCATAAATCAGGAAATATTAGGATAACTCATCCATAGGATTCCAAAAAACTTTTTCTAAATCTTGGATTTGATTATCAATCACAACAATACCTTCGTTTTCTAATAATTGTTGCATTAGGTTTGTACCATTAAAATGATGTTTTCCTGTTAATAATCCTTTTTTATTTACAACTCTATGTGCAGGAACTTCTTCTGTTTGATTATGAGAATTATTCATTGCCCAACCCACCATTCTTGCAGATCTTGCTGCTCCTAAATAAGTGGCAATTGCACCATAACTTGTAACTCTTCCTAAAGGAATTAATCTTGCAGTTTTATAAACTTTGTCAAAAAAATTATCGGATTCTTTCACGTTGTGAAGATAGTAAAAAACACTTCGACAAGCTCAGTTTGACATTCGGAATTTTTAATTGAAAATATTAATACTTCAACTGAAATTGAATATAAGTGATTGGTTTATCAACTGCTAAATATTGGTTTTCGTAAAAAGTTTGCGTTTCTGTGACCTCTTTTGGTGCTCCATCATTTTTATATACATTATGGTTTGCATACAAAATTTCGTGACCTGCACCTTGTAATAATCCTAATGTATAACCATGCATAAATTCAGAATCGGTTTTAAGATTTACAATTCCGTTTTCATTTAAAATAGTATGATACTTTTTTAGAAAAACAGCATTGGTCATTCTATGCTTTGTTCTTTGATATTTTATTTGAGGATCAGGAAAAGTAATCCAGATTTCTGAAACTTCATTTTCTGCAAAAATAAAATCGACCAACTCAATCTGAGTTCTTACAAAAGCAACATTCGATAAATTTTCTTCTATTGCTGTTTTTGCTCCTCGCCAAAAACGAGCACCTTTTATGTCTATACCAACATAATTTTTATTCGGATTTTTTCTAGCCAAAGCAATAGTATACTCACCTTTACCACAACCTAATTCTATAACAATAGGATTGTTATTACCAAAAAAAGAATGCCATTTGCCTTTTTGAGAAAAATTAGAAACTACTTCTTCTCTTGTTGGCTGAATGACATTTTTAAACGTTTCATTTTCTTTGAAACGTTTTAGTTTGTTTTTACTTCCCAAATTGTAAGATTAAGCTCGGTCTTCTGTTCCGTTTTTCACAAAACTACGAGATTCTTTCATCCAATAATAAAATAAACCTAAAAGAACTAATAGAAAACCCCAATTTACTGCATTCGAAATCCACCATCCAAAATCTGCGTGAGCTACACTTGTGCGTAACCAGTTAAAAGGAATGAATAAAAGATCTGTAAATAAACTACCAATCCATCTAAAAATATTGCTTACTATCATAACTTAATTATCTTTACGTTGCAAAAATAACAAAAGAAACAATGTTAACCAATTTTTTAGCCAAATCTAAACCCATCAATTTTATTATTTATTTAGGGCTATTTCTTTGTTTCTTTCTAATTGCTGTTATTTCTATTAAGTTTAATGATGGTTTTACTTGGTTTAAACTCCTTGAAACCTCGTCATTTTTTGCTTTTTTTTTGGCTATCTTTTTCTTTTACAGCTTTATTGTATCCAAAAACAAATTAACATTTGATCATTCTTATGGCTTTTTTCTTTTTACGTTATTAAGTATTCTCTTTATTTCTAAAATATTAGCATTTAAAACATTGCTATTACTCTTGATATATCTTCTTTTTCTGAGAAAAATTTACAGTTTGCGTTCTCCAAAAAAAGTAATTCAAAAGCTTTTTGATAGTGGTTTTTGGTTAGGAGTTTTATGTATTTTAGAACCCTATTTAATTCTGTTTTCTATCTTAATATTTACTTCTATTTTATTGCAGCAAAAAATTACCTTCCGCACTTTATTAACACCAGTTATTGGTTTTTTTGCGCCCATAATCATTTATTTTACCTATTTATTTTGGAATGATAACTTAGAAGGTTTTTTACAATTATTACAGTTAGATATAACTAATACTCTATTTATTTATGCAAAAGATAGTACTATTTGGATTTTTGCAACAACAATACTTCTTACAATATGCTCTCTTTTCTTAAAATCGCCTAAAGCACTTTCTGTAAATAATTCTTTTAAAAGAAGCTGGTTGTTGCTAATTACTAATTTAAGTATTGCAGTTTTATTTGCGCTTGTTATTACTGACAAAGATGGCTCTGAAGTCATTTTTTTAACCATACCAGCCTCAATAATTATTGCAAACGGCTTTGAAGTAATTCAAAAAAAATGGATAAAAAACGTGTTGCTTTGGATATTAGTTATCACAACAATTTTTACTTTTTTTCAGTTATAATTTAGAACCAAAAGCTAAATCTCCAGCATCACCTAAACCAGGAACGATATAACCTTTGTTGTTCAATTCATTATCTATGGCTGCAATCCATAAATGTGTGTTTTCTGGGAATTTATCCTTAATAAATTCGATACCTTCTCTAGAACCAATTACAGCTACAATATGAATTTCTTTTGGACTGCCATACTTTTCAATCGCCTCTAAAACAGCTACTAAAGATTGACCAGTTGCCAACATTGGATCTGCTAATAATAAGGTTTTATTTTCTATAGATGGTGCAGCAAAATACTCTACAACAATTTCAAAATCGGAATCATTTTTTGGATGATGCCTGTATGCTGATATAAAAGCATTTTCTGCATCATCAAAATAATTTAATAATCCTTGATGTAAAGGCAAACCTGCTCTTAAAATAGAACATAAAATAACATCATTATTAGTTAATTGTTCTTTCTTTTCTCCTAAAGGAGTTTCTATAGAAACTTCAGAATAAGATAATTTTTTACTTAATTCATACCCCAATACCTCTCCAATTCTTTCAATGTTTCTGCGAAAACGAAGCGAATCTTTTTGAATCTTTACATCTCTAATTTCTGAGATAAATTTATTTAGAATAGAATTATTTTCCTGTAGGTGATGAACAATCATTTTACGTAAATTATGGTAACAAATGTAATGCAATTGCTTAAAATTTGTATATTGCCTTCATACAAAAAATCAAATATTAACAAAAACAAACAAAAAAATGGGACTTTTTTCATTCATTAAAAATGCAGGAGCAGCAGTTTTCGGCATTGGAAAAACTACAGAACAAGAAAATGCAGAAAAATCGAATCAATTAAGAGATTTTATTTCTAGTTTAGAGCTAGAGATTAAAGATTTGGGAATAGAAGTAGATGATGATGCTGTAAAACTTTGGGGAGAAGCTACAGATTTGGCAACCAAAGAAAAAGTAGTTTTAGCAGTAGGTAATTCTAATGGAGTTGCAACTGTAGATGATAATTTAACAGTAGCTGAAGTAGAAGAAGTTGAAGAAGAAGCAATGGCACAATTTCATACTGTAAGCAGAGGAGATACTTTGGGTAAGATTGCAAAAAATTATTACAATAATGCAATGAAATATCCTGTAATTTTTTTATTTAACAAACCTATGTTATCTCACCCAGATAAAATTTATCCTGGTCAAGTTTTAAGAATACCACCTTTGGTGGATTAATTTATTTCTTTTTAAAAGAAACCTCAGAAAAAAAATCTGAGAAGCACTTATATACCAAAAGTGAATCAACCAAACCTTAAAAGAGCTTCAAATTTTATTTTGAAGCTCTTTTTTTCTTGTAGACTAAAAAATATCATCAACTTTGTAAGTCCATTTTAGCTATTTATTTTTATAATGAATAAAAGAACATTAGCATTAATTGCTGTTTTTATAGGAACTCTTATTTATGGTGTAAATTATACAATCGCCAAAGATGTTATGCCTCTTTTTGTAAAACCTTATGCATTTATTTTATTAAGAGTTTCTGGGGCCACTATAGTTTTTTGGATTTTAGGTTTATTTATAAAAACACAAAAAATTGATAAAGCAGACTATAAGAAGATTGTACTAGCATCCTTTTTTGGGGTTGCCTTAAATATGCTTTCTTTTTTTAAAGGCTTGAGCTTAACAACACCCATAAGTGCATCTGTTGTTATGGTTACATCACCAATAATGGTTTTAATTTTTTCTAGTGTACTATTGAAAGAAAAAATTATCAAAAGAAAAATTTTGGGTATTTTTATTGGTTTATTAGGCGCAATAATTCTAATTATTTACGGAAACAGTACTGAAACAAATGCCAGCAACAGACTTTTAGGTAATTTTTTAATTTTTGTTAACGCAACTTCTTATGGCTTGTATTTAGTTTTGGTAAAAGATTTGATTAGCAAATACAATCCATTTGTGTTTATAAAGTGGTTTTATTTATTTGGTTTAATAATGGTAATACCCTTCAGTATTTTTGAGTTTCAGGAAATTAATTGGGATACAATGCCAACAAATATTTATCTAAAAATAGGTTTTGTAGTCATTTTTACAACTTGTATTACTTATTTATTCAATTTATATGGTTTATCTAAATTAAAACCAACTTCTGTAAGTGTTTTTATTTATTTACAACCTGTTATCGCTACAATTTATGCATTAATTACTGGAAGCGATTCTCTAAATCCTGTAAAGA
Organism: Polaribacter sp.; assembly: GCA_045110395.1. Taxonomy (GTDB): domain Bacteria; phylum Bacteroidota; class Bacteroidia; order Flavobacteriales; family Flavobacteriaceae; genus Polaribacter. The sequence continues at coordinate 18,378 of JBGCFX010000113.1, read as the reverse complement.
TTTTTGCTACTTTAATCATCTTTTTAGGTGTCTATTTAGTTACCAAACAAGTAAATACTTCTGTTAAATAAAACTATATTTGCCATTCATCTAAAATATTTATTTTATGATTCAATCTATGACTGGTTATGGTAAAGCTGTATTGCAATTACCGACCAAAAAAGTAACCATAGAAATTAAATCTTTAAACAGTAAAAATCTAGATTTAAACGTAAGAATTCCTTCTTACTACAAAGAAAAAGAATTAGCTGTTCGTAAAAAATTAGCAAGTGCTTTGGTTCGTGGTAAAGTAGATTTTTCAATTTTTGTAGAAATGACTGCAGATGAAACTTCTACAACCCTAAATCAAGGTGTAGTAAAAGAATACATTCAACAATTAAGAAATACACTTTTTATTGGTTCTCAAGATGATGTTGAGTTATTAAAAATGGCAGTAAGAATGCCAGATGCTTTAAAAACTGAACGTGAAGAGTTAGATGAAAACGAGTGGAATCTAATCAACCAAAATATAGATATTGCCATTAAAGAAATTGTGCAATATAGAGTTGATGAAGCTGCATCTTTAGAAATTGATTTTAAAGAAAGAATTAGCAATATCAAAAAATATTTAGATGAAGTAAAAGCTTTAGATGCTGATAGAGTAGAAAACGTAAAAATACGTTTAAAAAAGGCTATTGACGATTTAAAAGTAGATACAGATGAAAACAGATTTGAGCAAGAACTAATATATTATTTAGAAAAACTAGATATTAACGAAGAAAAGGTTCGTTTGGCAAATCATTTAGATTATTTCTTAGAAACTTTGGCAACCCCAGATTCTAATGGAAAAAAATTAGGATTTATAGTGCAAGAAATGGGTAGAGAAATAAACACAACTGGTTCTAAAGCTAATTTTGCACCTATGCAAAAAGCGGTTATTCAAATGAAAAATGAACTAGAACAAATTAAAGAACAAATTTTAAACGTTTTATAAATGTCTGATTTTAAAGGAAAATTATTTGTTTTTTCTGCACCTTCTGGTTCAGGTAAAACAACTATCGTTCGTCATTTATTACAACAAGAAAAATTAGATTTGGCCTTTTCTATTTCAGCAACTTCTAGAGAGCCAAGAGGTTTTGAAAAAGATGGAGAAGATTATTATTTTATCAATTTAAGAGCCTTTAAAGATAAAATTAAAGCTGACCAGTTTTTAGAATGGGAAGAAGTATACAGAGATAATTTTTACGGCACTTTAAAAAGTGAAATAGAGCGCATTTGGGCATTAAAAAAACACGTTATTTTTGATATTGATGTTGTTGGTGGCTTAAGAATTAAAAAGAAATATCCAGAAAGAACACTCTCTGTTTTTGTAAAACCACCAAGTGTAGATGAGTTAAAAATCCGTTTAAAAAAACGAAAAACAGAAAGCGAAGAAAAAATTAATATGCGAATTGCAAAAGCTTCTGTAGAGCTTGCAACTGCACCTCAGTTTGATAAAATTATTAAGAATTACGAGCTTGATGTGGCTTTAAAAGAAGCAGAAGAGTTAGTTAGTGAGTTTTTGAAAAAATAAAAAAAACTGAAGTTGGAAGTGTGAAGTAGGAAAACAAAACCAACTCTTTAAACTCCCATCTTAAAACTTCAAACTAAAGTTATGAGTAAAATCGGTTTATATTTTGGCACTTTTAACCCTATTCATATTGGGCATTTAATTATTGCCAATTATATGGTAGAAAATTCTGATTTAGATGAAATTTGGATGGTAGTAACACCTCACAACCCTTTTAAAAAGAAAAGTTCTTTGCTAGATAATCATCACAGGTTTGAATTGGTTTACAGAGCAACAGAAAATTACTCAAAAATTAAACCTTCAGATATTGAGTTTAAATTACCTCAACCCAATTATACAGTGTATACATTAGCACATATTTCTGATATATATCCTGATAAAGAGTTTTGTTTAATTATGGGTGAAGACAACCTAAAAAGTTTACATAAATGGAAAAATTTTGAAACTATTTTAGAACATCACCATATTTATGTATATCCAAGAATAGCAGAAGGCGAAGTAGAACATCAATTTAAAAATCACCCGAAAATTCATAAAGTTGATGCCCCAATTGTGCAAATTTCATCTACAATGATTAGAAACGGAATTAAAGATAACAAAAACATAAAACCGCTTTTAACAAATGAAGTTTGGCAATATATTGACGAAATGAATTTTTACAAAAATAATTTCAGCTAAAAATCGTTGTATATTTGTATTAAATAAAACATTTTTTGTGGCAAAAAAAGAGAAAAAAAAAGGAAAACTTAAACAAAAACTAACTGATAAATACAGATTGGTTGTTTTAAATGAAAACACTTTCGAAGAGCGTTTTTCTTTAAAACTATCTCGTTTAAATGTGTTTGTTTTGGGTGGTGTTTTCTCCATCTTATTAGTTGCCATAACAATTGTAATCATCGCATTTACACCCATTAAAGAGTATATTCCTGGTTATTCCTCTACCAAACTGAAGTCAGATGCTTTAAAAGCAACTTTAGAAGCAGATTCTTTAAAAATAAAATTAGCTGTTTTAGAAAATTACACAAAGGCTTTAAAACCAGTTTTAACAGGAGAAATTGCTCCAGAAAGTATCGATTCTATTCAAACTGAAGCTAGACAACGTTTTATAGACGAAAGCAAATTAGACGCTTCTAAAGAAGATTCTCTTTTTAGAGAAAAAATAGAGAGTGAAACACTATTTGCACTTCAAAATAATGCAAAAGACAAGGTTAAAATTGTATTTTTTGCACCTTTAAATGGTTCTATTTCTCAAAATTTTGATTCAAATTCAAAACATTTTGCTGTAGATATTGTTGCAAAAAAAGGTGCACCTGTAAAAGCAACTGCAGACGGAACTGTAATTTTTGCAGACTGGAACACAGAAACTGGTTATGTTATAATTTTAAAACATAATAAAGATTTTGTATCTGTATACAAACACAATGGTTCTTTGCTTAAAGAACAAGGAGATTTTGTGAAATCTGGAGAAGTAATTGCCACAGTTGGTTCTACAGGAGAGTTAACTACTGGACCTCATCTACATTTTGAACTTTGGAGTGGTGGTTATTCTGTAAACCCAACAAATTTTATAGATTTTAAATAATGAGTATCAAATCTCTTTTTGCGATTCCGTTTGCTAAAATTGCAACTAAAAAAGTCTTTAAATGGGCAAATAACCCACATAAAACTCAAGAAAAAGTTTTTAAAAATTTAATTTCTAAAGGAAGTAAAACTGTTTTTGGTAAAGATCATCATTTTGAAGAAATAAACAATTACGAAGATTTTAAAAAACAAGTAAAAGTTACTGATTATGAAGGCTTAAGACCTTATGTAGATAGAATGGTTGCTGGAGAATCTGATATTCTTTGGGTAGGAAAACCTTTGTATTATGCAAAAACTTCTGGTACAACTTCAGGCGCAAAATACATACCTATTACCAAAGAATCTATGCCTACTCATATTAAAGCAGCAAGAAATGCTTTGTTGTTTTATATAGCAGAAAAAAAAGATGCTAGTTTTGTTGATGGAAAAATGATTTTTTTACAAGGAAGTCCTGTTTTAGAAGACAAAAACGGAGTGAAACTAGGAAGATTGAGTGGCATTGCTGCACATTATGTACCTAATTATTTAATGAAAAACAGATTACCAAGTTGGGAAACCAACTGTATAGAAGATTGGGATACCAAAGTAAATGCCATTGTAGAAGAAACTGTAAATGAAGATATGTCTGTAATTAGCGGAATTCCTTCTTGGGTACAAATGTATTTTGAAAAATTAATTGAAAAAACTGGGAAATCTGTTTCTGAATTGTTCCCAAATTTTAATTTCTTTATTTATGGTGGTGTAAATTTTGAGCCTTATAAAAACAAGTTCGAAAGTTTAATTGGCAAAAAAATAGATTATATAGAATTGTACCCAGCTTCAGAAGGTTTTATTGCCTATCAAGATTCGCAAAACAAAAAAGGAATGTTACTGCAATTAAATTCTGGTATTTTTTATGAATTTATTCCTTCAACAGAATTTTTTGATGAAAACCCAACCAGAATTTCTTTAAAAGATGTAAAAATGGGCGTGAATTATGTCATCATTTTAAACACAACTGCTGGTTTGTGGGGTTATAATATTGGTGATACTGTAGAATTTACATCAACAAAACCTTATAGGATAAAAGTTACAGGACGTATAAAACACTTTATATCTGCCTTTGGCGAACACGTTATTGGCAAAGAAGTAGAAAAAGCATTGAATGATGCTATAAGAGGAACTGGAATAAATATTAGTGAATTTACAGTGGCTCCACAAGTGAATCCTGAAAGCGGTTTGCCATATCATGAATGGTTTATAGAATTTGAAAATGAACCAGAAAACTTAGAAGATTTTGCCACTAAAGTGGATGTTTCTATGCAAGAACAAAATATTTACTATTTAGATTTAATTGATGGAAAAGTTTTGCGTCCATTAATCATTAGAAAAGTTAAAAAAGGAGGTTTTCATGCTTATATGAAATCTATTGGTAAATTTGGTGGGCAGAATAAAATTCCACAATTGTCTGATAATAGAAAAATTGCAGACGTTTTACAAGATTTTTTAATTGATACATAACAAAACACAAACAAAATGGGAGGAGATTTTTTATTTTTAGGATTGGCAATAGCTTTAGTTATTGTGTATTTTTACAATAAATTTAGAAATAGACGTTAATGAGCACAATTAGAATTACAAAACAGTTTAATTTTGAAACTGGACACGCTTTATATGGTTATGATGGTAAATGTAAAAATGTGCATGGACATTCTTACAAACTATCTGTAACTGTTTCTGGGAAACCAATAAAAGACAATACCAATGTAAAATTTGGAATGGTGATAGATTTTGGTGATTTAAAAAAGATTGTAAACGAAGAAATTGTAGATCTTTTCGATCATGCAACTGTGTTTAACAAAAACACACCTCATGTAGAATTGGCAAAAGAATTAAGTGATAGAGGGCATCATGTAATTTTAGTAGATTACCAACCAACAAGTGAAATGATGGTAATTGATTTTGCTGATAAAATAAAAACAAGATTACCAAATAACATTAAATTACATTCCATAAAATTATCAGAAACTGAAACAAGTTTTGCAGAATGGTTTGCTAGCGAAAATTAACTTTAAGTTATAACAACTTTAAAATGAATAAATTATCTTTGCCAAAAAAAATATAAATTATGAAAACAATTAAACTAATATTAGCCCTTTCTATTGCAATTTTTATAACAAGTTGTAGTAGTGATGATAATAAAACTGTTGCTTTTGACTATATTATAGGAAATGTTGCAGGTAATTATACTATAAAAAGCTATAATGCAGATTTGTCTAATACTGTAAACACACAAGGTACAAATGTTGCAGTTTCTTCAGCAAAAAAGTTGGGAGACACGTTTCAAGTAAATATACAATTAAATGCAAATGGCACTTATACAGCTTTAGGGCAATACAGAGTGGTTACTACTGTTACACCTGTTAGTGGCTCTGCAACTACAACACCTGCAATTATTAATGTAGATGATTCTGGTAGTTTTTCTGTAAGTACTTCTGGTGCTAGAACTATTAGTTTTGTAACAAAGACCGGAGAATTTTTATTGGGTAAATACGATGTAAATTTATTTAATGAAACTACATTTACATTAACTCAAGATTCTGAAAAAACAGACGGAAATATTACAACTAAAACAAAAGCGAATTTTATTTTAGAAAAAAAGTAATTCTATTCTAACATATTTTATTAATAAAGCTATCTTTTTTAAGATAGCTTTTCTATTTTTAAAAATTACTTTCCATTAAAAGTATTCATTGTATTATTTAAACCAGCTGTACCAAAAGAAGTAATTACTTTTGATGATGTTGGCAAACGCTCTATTAATTGGCTAGTCTCTTCTTTATTCCATTCACCTAAAACATAATCTACTTGTTTCCCTTTGCTGTAGTTACCCCCTACACCAAATCTAAAACGTGCATATTGCTGGGTGTTTAATTTTTCTTGGATGTCTTTTAAACCATTATGACCACCTGCAGAACCTTTTGCTTTTAAACGGATTGTGCCAAAATCTATATTTACGTCGTCTGTAACTACTAAAATATTTTCTAAGGATATTTTCTCTTTATCCATCCAATATTTTGCAGCTTTTCCACTTAAATTCATATATGTATTTGGTTTTAGCAAAATAAAAGTTCTTCCTTTAAACCTAAAAGTAGCAATATCTCCTAACTTTTCAGTTTCGAACGTTACTTTGTACTCGTCTGCAACTTCATCAACAATTTTAAAACCAATATTATGACGTGTATTTGTATATTTATCGCCAATATTACCAAGACCAATAATTAAAAACTTTTTCATTAATTCTTCTTTAGGTTCTATTTTTTTATCAAATAATTTTTTAAAAAATGCCAAGATTTTCATTCTTCAAAAATAAGAAGAATTATATAATATAAAGTTTAGTTAAAAAAATCCTAAAATGATTTCAGGACAAGAAAAAAGCGTTACATAAATTGTAACGCTTTTATAAATTTTATTTTATTAGAAAACTATTCTGTAGCTGTTGCTTCTGCACCTGCTGCTTCTGTAGTTTCTTCTTCATCTTCTACATCTTCTGCAGCATTACGTGAAGTTCTTACTTGAACAACAACAGTATTATCTGGGTGCATAAATGTATAATCATCATTAAATAAAGATGTTACTGTTAATTTGTGACCAATTCTTAATTTAGAAATATCTGCAGTTACATAATCTGGTAAATTAGCTGGTAATGCTTTTATTTTTAATTTACGGTTTGTAAAACGTAAAGAACCACCATTTAATACTCCTGGAGAAGTACCTGTTAATTTAACAGGAATATTCATTGTAGTTTCTTTATCATCAAATAATTGATAAAAATCTACATGTAAAATCCTGTCAGATACAGGGTGAAACTGAATGTCTTGCAAAATTGCTTGTATTTTTTCTCCATCAACATTAATACTTGCAGTATAAACGTTTGGAGTAAATACCAATTTTTTAAATGCTTTTTCTTCTGCTGAAAAATGTATTGGGTTTTCTCCTCCGTAAATAACGCAAGGAACCATACCAGCATTACGTAAGGCTTTGGTAGCTACCTTGCCCACGCTTTCTCTTTTTGATCCTTTAATTGTAATTGATTTCCTTACTTTTTGTTTAATTTGATTGTTTCCACTTTATTCTCTTGTAAAGATTTTTGTGAAGTTTACATTAAAAATTGTCCACTAATTGAGGTATTGTCTTGCACTTTGTGCATCACATCCGCAAATAATGGGGCGCAAGATACTACTTTTATTTTAGATGTAGCCTTTTTTAAAGGAATTGTATCTGAAACGATTAACTCTGTTAAACCAGAATTTTCTATCTTTTCATACGCTCCACCAGACAATATTGGATGTGTACAAATTGCACGAACACTTAATGCTCCTCTTTCCATCATTAAATTTGCTGCATGTGCTAATGTTCCACCTGTGTCTATCATATCATCAACCAAAATAACATTTTTACCTTGTACATCACCAATCAACTCCATGTGCCCAATTACATTGGCTTTTTTACGCTGCTTATAACAAATTACAACATCAGAATGTAAATGTTTAGAATATGCATATGCTCTTTTAGAACCTCCCATGTCAGGAGAAGCAATCGTTAAATCTTCTAGTTTTAAGCTTTTAATATATGGCATGAAAATAGTAGATGCAAAAAGATGATCTACAGGTTTCTCGAAAAATCCTTGAATTTGATCTGCGTGTAAATCCATTGTCATAATTCTTGTTGCTCCTGCAGATTCTAAAAGTTTTGCCACCAATTTTGCGCCAATTGCAACTCTTGGTTTGTCTTTTCTATCTTGTCTTGCCCAGCCAAAATAGGGCATAACAGCTGTAATATGTCTTGCTGATGCTCTTTTTGCAGCATCACACATTAGTAGCATTTCCATTAAATTATCTGCACTCGGAAATGTAGAACCTATTAAAAAGACACGTCTTCCACGAACAGATTCTTCAAAAGCTGGCTGAAATTCACCATCACTAAAATGAGTTGTAATTACATTTCCTAATTCTGCGCCATAAGCTTTAGCAATCTTTTCTGCTAATACTGTACTTTGAGAACATGCAAAGAGTTTTGGTGCAAGTTGATTTGTAGGCATTTAGTTGTTTTTTTGATGTGTTGTTGTAAGAAAACAAAAATAGAAATTATTTATTGAGTTTGAAATTAAATTATAGACTTTAAAATAAAATAATTTAATACATTTGCAATCCTATTTCATAAATGCTCAAGTGGCGGAATTGGTAGACGCGCTGGATTCAAAATCCAGTTCTTTCGGGAGTGTGGGTTCGATTCCCACCTTGAGTACAACAATAAAAATCTCAACTTTTTACAGTTGAGGTTTTTTATTAGGTACAATAAATTGAATTTTGTTATACTTGGTTAGTTTAATAAACTACATTACTAACTAACAATTCTTTTTTATCTTATACTTTTTAATATGGTTTTCGTATTAATTGTCTCCAACTGATTTCTCTTTATTTTCATTAGTTTTATAGAGTTTACAATTTTTCTCAAATATCTAGACAAATAATAAATTTTCAGATAGAAAAACTACTTTAAGAAGAGTTTCATTATTATTAAGTATATAATTCATATTTGAATTCAAATAATTTTTACATATAAATTAGCCAAAACATTTATTTAATTTTAATATCTCAACAAATTGAAAATTAATTTGTGATACCTCTATAAAATTCCAATACTTTAACCCTTAAATAATAATCATATTTTGCAATAGAAAGATTAATTTTTGCATTCTCTAAATTATTTTTACTTGTGATGTATGCTAAAAAATTAGAAACTCCATTATTAAATCTTGTTTTATTGATATCGAAAGATTTTTGAAAAGCAGTTACTTGTTTTTTTAAACTTCGATATCTGGCAAAAGCAGCTTCCATATCAAAATGGACTTGATTAATTGCATTTCTAATTTCTACTTGAGTTTGTTCTAAAGCAATTAATGATTCTTCTACTCTAACTTTTTCTAAAGCAACACTGTTTTTTGCTTGAAAACCATTAAAAATGGGGACACTTAGAGAAAAACCTATCACTGAGTTTAAATTATTATCAAACTGATCTAAATAATTAATCTGATTGGCTTGAAAAGAGGCTTGATTCGTAAAAACTGATAAATTTTGATTATTAATTGTTACAAAACTTCCAGTTTCTACAATTGTATTTCCAGTGTTTGTAAACGTTTCTGCTGCACTAGAATAATTGGTATTTAAACCTCCAAATAAAGAAATTTCTGGAATATATTGTGCTTTAGCAATACTTACTCCTTTTTTTGCAAATTCCACTCGTAATTCTCTTGCTTTAAAAGTAGCTAGACTTTTTAAAGCATCATTAAAAACCTCCTGTGAGGTATATTGATATTTATCTAAACTAAATAAAAAAGAACTTGAATTAACATCTATTTTCGTGTTTAAATTTAATAAAGTAGCTAAATTTAGTTTTGCGTTATTTAGTGTAATTTCTGATGATATAATATTAGTTTCATCAGAAGATTTTTGTCCTAATAAGTCTGTATAATCTGCAGGGTTTTCTCTTCCTTGATCATATAAATATTTCTGAATTTTAAGCTGTTTATTAGTTGTTATTAAACGTTGTTTGTTTAAAACTAAAATGTCTTTGCTGTTTAACACTTGTAAATATCCTAATGTTACATTTAATATTAAATTCTGCTTTTCTTGCTCAACTTCTAAAGTAGCTGCTTCTTTATTTAACTTTTGTTGTTTTAATGTATTCATTAACCTAAAGCCATTAAAAACAGTTGCATTTAAAGTTAAGTTTGCATTAGAAAAAGTTAATTTTTGATTGATAAAATCATTGGTAAAAGGATCTATACTTCTACCATTATTTATACCTAAATTGTAGCTACCATTAATACTTGGCAACAAATTCATTTTTGATTGTTGATAGTTAATCTTTGCTGATTTCTCTGTGTTTTTAGTTGATTTTAAATTTAAGTTATTTTCAATAGCAATTTTAATACATTCGTCTAATGTGTAAGTTTTTTCTTGTTGATTTTGACAAAACACAGAAAAGCTAAAACCGATTGCAATTAAGTAAATAAAACTTCTTTTTATCATCTTAAATTATATTAATCCGTTATTATTTTACCATCTAATAAATTCACAATTCGAGAACCATAAGAAGCATTTTCTTCAGAATGTGTTGCTTGAATTATAGTTACTCCTTCTTCATTTAATTTAGCAAAGAGTTCCATAATTTCTTTACTCTGTTTTGAGTTTAAGTTCCCTGTTGGTTCGTCTGCTAAAATTAATTTAGGGGTTGCTACTAAAGCTCTTGCTATACCAACCAATTGCTGTTGACCTCCACTTAATTGTTCTGGAAATAATTTTTTCTTCCCAACAATATTAAATCTGTCTAACATATCTGCGACCAAAGCTTTGCGTTCTGAAGATTTGACATTTTTATATAATAAAGGCGTTTCTATATTTTCCTCTACTGTTAATTCATCAATTAAATGATAGGCTTGAAATACAAAACCAATGTATTCTTGATATAATTTTACACGCTTTTTCTCTCTCATTTTATGCACAGGCTCATCTAAAAAAGAGTAAGTTCCTTCTGTAAAATTATCTAGCATTCCAATACAATTCAATAAAGTTGATTTTCCTGAACCAGAAGGTCCCATTAAAGAAATAAACTCTCCTTCATTTACTTTGAAATTAATATTGTCTAATAAATTGATGGAATTTCCTCCAGATTTTATAGTTCTAAATGCGTTTTGTATGTTTAGTAATGATATCATAATTTTATATTTTTAAGTTGATATTTATTCAGATTTTAAAGATTTCACAGGATTTATAACACTAAATCTATATGCTTGAAAACTTACTGTTAACCATGCAATTAATAATGAAACTAATATTACACTTATAAAAATCCAAAAACTTAAATCTATTCTATAAGCAAATTTTGATAACCATTGTTTCATAAAAAAATATGCAATTGGAAGCCCAATAAGTATAGCTATGAAAACAAGATTTAAAAATTCTTTTGATAACATCATTATAATCGAAGAAGTTGATGCTCCAAGAACTTTTCTCACACCTATTTCTTTAGCTCTTCTTTCTGCACTAAAAGCAACTAAACCAAAAAGACCTAAACAAGATATTAGAATAGCTAAAATAGCAAAGTAAGTAGAAATTTTACCAATCCTTTGTTCAGATTCATAGAAAGACTGATAGCCAGTATCTATGAATTTATAATCAAATATATTACCTGGCGCAAATTTTTCATACAGTTGCTGAATTCCTAACAGCGCTTCTTTTTCTCTTCCTGATTTTAATTTAGCAGCAATATTCCATGTATTAAATAGTCTAAAATAAGCGGGACTTACAACTTGATGAATGGATGTAAAATGAAAGTCTTTAACAACTCCAATAATTTCAAAATATAAATCGTTTCCAAAATCAATACGTTTTCCTATAGCATTATCATAATTAAATCCCATAACATTTGCAGCAGCTTCATTTATAACAAGTTTAGTACTATCTGCAACAAAACTTTTATTGAACCATCTTCCTTTAGCCATTTTAAATTGCATCGTTTCATAAAAATTATGATCAACAAAAAAACGCTCAAAGTTTACTCTTTTTTCAGATAATTTTCCCTCCCAGTTAAGTCCATAATTTGAGGTTTCATTTCCTAACATTTGATGACTTGTACCTCCTGCACTTAAAACTCCTGAGACATTTCTTAACTCATTTAAAAAGGTTTCTTGATTTTGATAAATGGTACCATTTTGTCCAAATAATATAATATTATCTTTATTATATCCAAGATTTTTATTGTTTGCAAATTCAATTTGACGATGAATAACTACCACACCAACAATTAATATAATGGTAATTGTAAATTGAAAAATTACAAGTCCTTTTCTTGTCCAAAGTTCACCTAATGAACTCTTAATTCCTGTCTTTAAAACTTGTACGGGTTTAAAGTGAGTTAAATAAAACGCTGGGTAGCTACCTGCTAAAATACCAGTGAAAAGAACTACTCCAAGAGAAATTAATATTAAGTTTAGAGAAATCGAAAATTCAATATATTTACCTGTAATATCATTAAATGTAGGTAAAAGAAGAATGACAAAAACATAAGACAAAATCATAGCAACGAAAGCGATTGATATTGCTTCTGTTATGTAGTAGAAAATTAAGTCACTTCTTAAGGCACCAATCGTTTTTCTAACACCAACCTCTTTTGCTCTTTTTGTTGCTCTTGCCGTAGATAAATTCATAAAATTTATACAAGCTATGACTAATATGAAAATGGCAATTATAGAAAAAAGTTGAACGTATTCAATACGTCCTCCATTTTGCACACCATTTGTATATTTACCATACAGATATCTATTAGAAAATTTAGTTAAAAAAAGATTATTATGACTATTAGGAACTTTACTTTTTAAATATCCTGCAATTTTTTTTGATGTACTATTAGCATTTACATTTTCTTTTAACTGAACGTAAGTGTTCAGTCCACTATTTGCCCAGTTTTTAGCCCATGGTGCTTTGTTTAAGAAATCTTGTAATGGAAGAACAAAATTAAATTGCAAAGTCGAATTATACCCTACGTTTTCAAAAACTCCTGTTACTTTGAAATTTTCCCATTGTCTCCAATTTATAGTTTTTCCAATTGCATTATCTACAGAACCAAAAAATTTAATAGCCAGTTTTTTAGAAATGCATATTGAAGATATGTCATTTAAAACTGTGTTTGGATTACCAATTAATAAAGGAAAACTAAATATTTCAAAGAAGTCCTTTCCTGCATTTAAACCATCTTCTTTAAATATTTTATCTTCATAAGAAAGTTGATTATTCCCAATATTAGTAGTAGTTACAGCGTATTTAATCCCTGGAAAGTCTTTTATGATACTTTGTCCAAGTAAACCTGGTGTGTCATCAGTAACCTCTTTTTTATCTGCAAAATCTTGTACAGCCATTACCTGAAAAAGCTGACTATTATTTTTATGAAAAGTATCTTTTTTATACTCATCTTGAACCCATAAGAAAATGAAAAAAGCACAAGATAAACCTAGTGTTAAACCAACAAGATTTATAAACGAAGATGATTTGTGTTTTAAAAAACTTCTAAATATTATTTTTAGCTGATACATAATTTTTTATTTTTACTCTGTTTTTAAAGAATCTACAGGGTTTGCTAATGCCGATTTTATGGCTTGATAACTCACTGTAATTAAAGTAATAATTAATGCTCCTGAAGATGCAATTGCAAAAACTGTCCAAGAAATATTAGTTCTGTAGGTAAATTTTTCGAGCCATTCACTCATCATTAAATAGGCAATTGGAGAACCTATAATTAAAGAAATGATCACTAATTTCAAGAAATCTTTAGACAACAAAATCCATAATTGACTTACAGAAGCTCCCAATGTTTTACGAACTCCAATTTCTTTGGTACGTTGTTCTGCAACAAAAGATGCCAGGCCAAATAAACCTAAACAACTGATAAAAATTGCCAATAAAGTAAATACTTTAGATAGATTTTCGATGCGTTCTTCAGACCTAAATTTTTGTCCATATTGCTCATCAATAAATTGATAAACAAAAGGTAAGTTTGGAAAATTTGCTTTAAAAGTACTTTCTATGCTAGCTAAATTATCTGCAATACTTTTGGTCGGATTCATTTTTATGTTGTAATAATTAACATAATTTCCTTTTTCAAATAAATATATAGATGGTTTTACTGGCGAATATGGAGACTGTACAAGAATATCATCAATTACACCAATTATTTTTAAAGAAACAGCATTATATTCATCTCTCAAATATTTATCTGTTGGATTTTCTAATCCCATATATGCAACAGCAGATTTATTAAGAATTACGGCTGTAGAATCTGATGGAAATTCACGAGAAAAACCTCTACCGTCAATTATTTTTAGCCCTAACGTTTCTGCAAACTCGTAAGAAACAGAAGTCTGTGCAAATTCTTCTTGAAACCCATCAGGTTTTCCATCCCAAGTATAACCACTTCTACTAGACCAAACTTCGGTCATTGGACTACTTGTACCTGCCATTTCTATTACTGCTCCAGAAGCTATCAATTGGTTGCGCATTAGATCTCTTTTCCCTTTAAATTCTGATGTCATTACAGGTATTTGTATCAAACCTTCTTTGTCGTAACCTGTAGGTCTATTTTTTGCAAAATCAATTTGATTCATTACAATCATAGTCCCAATGATTAATGCTACTGACACTGTAAATTGACTTACAACCAATATTTTTCTTGGTAAAGAAGAATATCGTCCCGTTTCAAAAGTTCCTTTCAACACACTTACAGGATTGAAAGAAGATAAAAATAAAGCTGGATAACTACCTGCTAATAATGAAGTAATTACAATAAAGATTAAGGAAATCCCCCAAAAACCTGTGTTAGGCCAAGGAAACACGATTTCTTTGCTCGCCAAATTATTAAAGCCGTTTAAAAACAATAACACTAACCCAATTGATAATACAAATGATAACAACACAAATAAGAAAGATTCACATAAAAATTGTGAAATTAATTGACTTCTTTTTGAACCAATCGATTTACGGATTCCCACTTCAATGGCTCTTTTTTCTGATCTTGCAGTGCTTAAATTCACAAAATTGATACACGCCAAAAGCAACACAAAAGCACCAATAATTCCAAACAACCAAACATTTTCAATTCTTCCTCCAACTTGCTTTCCATCTTCAAAATTATTTCGCAAATACCAATCTTTCATTGGGAATAAAAATAGTTGCGGATTAAACGCTGCTTCATTTGGATCAAATTTCTTTTTAACATCAATAATTTTTGCTGTAACAGCATCCATTGATGTGTTTTCGTTTATTTCTGCAAATAATTGAAAAGAGTCATTTGCCCATTGTGTTTTTGCATTTTCAGCATATTTGTTTGTGGACAAGAAAAAATCCCAAGAAGCTAAAAAATTCAAATCAGAAAAACTATTGTTACTTGGTATATCTTTATAAACAGCGCTTACAGATAAATCATTAGTACTATTTAGCTTTACAATTTTTCCAATTGGATTTTCATCTTTAAACAACGCTTTAGCAGTAGATTCAGAAATCATAATTGATTTTTGGTCATCTATTCCGTTTTTAATTCCAGCAATAATTTCCAAATTCAACATATCTGGAGCATCTTTTTGCATAAAATTTCCTTGAAAATTTAAGCTGATTTCTCCATATTTTAAATATCTAGGTAGTGTCCAAGAAGACATTACTATATTTTTAAAATTATCCTTGTAATCCTTACGCAAGGCAAATTCTAAAGGTCTTGGAATTGCAAATCCTGTTTCTGTATTGCCATTATAAGTTTCAGTTTGTAAAACTTGTGCAATTGTAACTTTATTTTCAAAATGATTGTTGTAATTAAGTTCATCATTAATCCACAAACCAATCATAAGAGTTGTAGTAATACCAATGGCTAAACCTGTAATATTAATTAAAGAATACACCTTATTTTTAAATAAGTTCCTTATTGCTATTTTTATATAATTTCTAAACATTATCTTTTTTTTGGTTGATTGACTGATTGATTATTCTGTTCTTAAACTTTTTATTGGGTTAGCAATAGCAGCTTTAATAGCCTGATAAGCAACAGTAACAAACGTAACAAGCAGTGCTAAAACAGCTGCAATTAAAAAGACTGTCCAACTAATATCGATTCTATAAGCAAAATCTTGTAACCAACTGCTCATAAAATAAAATGCTAATGGAAAACTAATGACTAAAGAGATTAAAACCAGTTTCATAAAATCGACAGAAAGCAATTGTATAATTTTAGCAACACTTGCTCCAAAAACTTTTCTGATGCCAATTTCTTTATTTCTTTGTTCTGCCATAAATGCTGCCAAAGCAAACAAACCAAGACAAGCCACAATAATGGCTAAAATTGAAAACAATAAACCAACATTGGCTGTTTGTTGTTCTTTTTCATACATTTTATCCAAATTACTGTCTAAAAAAGTATATTCAAAAGCAGAATTTGACGCCACAGATTTAAATGTATTTTCAAATTTTGACATACTTTCCGTTAGCAAATCATTAGTAAAACGAACCAATAAATATGATTTTGATTCTGATGCTCTATTATGAAAAGCATAAGCACCAATTGGAGAATGTAGAGATTCAAAATTAAAATCGTCTACAACTCCATATATGTAGGCATTATCTCCTAATTGCATATCCACTTTTTTACCAATAGCTTCTTCTGGAGTAAATCCTAAAAAATCGACAGCAGTTTTATTAACAACTACCTCAACTAAAGTATCTCCTCTTTGTTTGTGAAGTGGTAATAATTTTCCTGCTAAAAGATTTAATTGTAGTACATCTCTAATATTATGTTCACTTCTATTGGTGCTAATACCAATATGCTGTTTGCTGTTTTGTTTAGTTAGATTACGTCCACTAACTCCCTTTCCTGGATATCCTTGAGATCTTGAAACTGCAGATACATTTGGTAGTTTTTCAAAAGCATCTACTAATGCTCTATTTGATTCTCCTCCACGAATTCCTGCTGTAGATATTGCAATAATATTTTCTGGATTATACCCTAAATTTTTATTTTGAATAAATTCTAATTGTTGATGAATAATAATTACACCGATAATTAAAACTACAGATGCAGAAAATTGAACAACCACTAACCCTTTTCTTAAAAAGTTAGCAAAACCTCCTTTACTATTTGATGGTTTTAAAACTTCTTTAGGAGAAAAACGTGATAAATATAATGCAGGATAAGAACCTGAAACCAAAGTGGTAACGAACCATATCAACAATAAAAAACTTAATATTTCAAAAGAAAAAAGCGAAGAAATTGCTAAACTTTTACCTGCAAGATTATTAAATACTGGCAAAGCTATCGTTGTAAAAACGAGACCTAAAATCATTGCAATTGCTGTAATTAAACCAGTTTCTATATAAAATCTTTTAATTAAATTATTTTTAGATGCTCCTAACGTTTTATTAATGCCAACATCTACAGCCCTTTTTTGAGAACGTGCTGTAATTAAATTCATATAATTTATACACGCAATAATTAAAACTAATAATGCTAATGCTGTTAGATTTGTTATTTGATTTACATCACTAATATCCTCTAAATAAGTTTGTCCATAAGAGGAAGAATACAAATGAATTCGCTCTAAAGGTTGTACAGAAAAGTTAAACCATTGGTCTTCCTTTTTAAGATTAGTATCTAAAATATTCTGAATTTTTGATTCTAAAGTATTCGTGTTTACAGATGCTGATTTAAAAAGCACAAAAGTTTCAAAACTAGCATTATCCCAAGTTGGGTTTTTAGCTGAATTTTGCATCATAAAAGGCGTAACTACATTAAAATTTAGTGAACTGTTATCAGCAAAATCTTTAAAAACACCTTTTACTTCAAATCTATTTCTATTATCAACAGTTATAGATTTCCCAATTGGGTTTTCATTTCCAAAATAGCGTTTTGCAGTGCTTTCTGATAACAAAACTGTGTTTGGATTTTTAAGGTTTTCTGACCCAGAACCTGCAATAATTTCAACATCAAACATTTCAAATATTGATGGATCACACCAAAATAATTTATCTTCAGCATACACTTCATTATTTACTTTAACAAAGGCTGTTCCTCCAAAATCGTGTTTTAAGATTCTTCCTGCTTTAGAAATTTCAGGAATATTTGCTTGCAATTCTGGCGCAATTATAGAAGGTACAGTAGACCAAGTTTCTAAATCATCTTCTGTGGTATTTAAAAGTACTCTATAAGTTTTATCTTTATTCGCGTACATACTATCATAGTTACGCTCATTTAAAATAAAAAGAAATAAAACTAATGTAGTTGCTAAACCAATTGATAACCCCAAAATATTTATCGTAGAAAATAATCGATTCGTTTTTAAACTTCTCCAAGCAATTTTTATATAACTTCTAAACATATTTTTTTCTTTTTGGGTTGATAGTATTTATTCTGATCGTAAAGAATTTACAGGATTTGCATTGGCTGCTTGCAATGTTTTGGCACTAATAATAATTAATGCAAAGACAATCATTGCTAAAGCACTCACTACAAATACCCAAAAGCTAATACTGGTCTTATAAGCAAAATTCTGCAACCAATTATAAGTTCCATACCAAGCAATTGGTGCTGCAATTGCAAAAGCAATGGCTACCAATATTAAAAACTCTTTGCATAAAAGTGTATTAATTTGAAATAATGAAGCTCCTAAAACTTTA
>JBGCFX010000112.1:0-13602 GCA_045110395.1 Polaribacter sp. | reverse complement strand
AAAAAACAAGAGCTTTTATCTATAAAAGAAGATATTGGTAGACACAATGCTGTAGACAAAACTATTGGTTATTTATTGATAAAAAACAAGTTGAAAGAGGCCAATTATTTACTGGTAAGTGGTAGAGTTTCCTATGAAATTGTCTCGAAAGCTTTTATTGCTAAAATTCCGATAATTGTTGCAGTTTCTGCTTGTTCTTCTTTAGCTGTAGATTTTGCAAAAGAATTCGGAATCTGTTTAATAGGCTTTACAAGAGCACAAAAAATGACTATTTATTCTAATCCAGAATTTATTAAAAACAAAGTGAGTTATGTCTAAAAACCCAAAAGAACAACCGCCAGAAAAACTAACAGGTATTCGTTTAACAGAAGTTCCTAAAACTTCAGTGGGTCCAAAAGCAATCGCTTCTGCATTGTCTCATATTAAAAATGAAGTTGGTGTTTCTAGAGGAATTCAATTATTATCAAAATTAAATCAAAAAGATGGTTTTGATTGTCCTGGTTGTGCTTGGCCAGATCCTGATGAAAAAAGAGCTTTTTTAGCAGAATATTGTGAAAATGGTGCAAAAGCTGTTGCAGAAGAAGCTACTAAAAACAAAGTTTCTCCAATGTTTTTTGAAACTCATACAGTTCAAAAGTTATCTCAATTATCAGATTATGAAATTGGTAAAAGTGGACGAATTACACATCCAATGTATTTACCTGAAGGAAAAGATAATTACGAAGAAATTTCTTGGGAGAATGCTTTTAAAATGATTGGAGATGAGTTAAATTCTTTAGATTCTCCTGATGAAGCTGTTTTTTATACTTCAGGAAGAACCAGTAACGAAGCTGCATTCTTATATCAATTATTTGTACGCCAATTTGGAACAAATAATTTACCAGATTGTTCTAATATGTGTCACGAATCTAGTGGTGCAGCACTTTCAGAAACTTTAGGAATAGGAAAAGGTTCTGTTACATTAGATGATTTTAATCACGCAGATTTAGTGATTGTTATTGGTCAGAATCCAGGAACAAATCATCCAAGAATGTTAACTGCTTTAAGTGATACAAAAAAGAATGGTGGAAAAATAATCACTATAAACCCCTTACCAGAAATTGGATTAATGAATTATAAAGATCCTCAAAACCCTTTAAAATGGGTTGGAAAAGGGCAAGATTTAACAGATTTATTTCTACAAGTAAAAATTAATGGTGATGTAGCTTTATTAAAAATCATCTTAAAATTGATGAAAGAAAAAGAAGATGCTGAACCTAATTCCGTTTTTAATCATCAGTTTATAAAAGAAAAAACAGCAGGAATTGATGAATTATTAAACGATTTAGACACCTATTCTATTGATGAATTATTGCCTCAAACAGGTTTAGATTTATTAGAAATTAAAAAAGCTACAGAACTCATTATCAATAATGATAAAATTATTATTTGTTGGGCAATGGGTTTAACTCAGCATAAAAACGGAGTTGATAATATTCGAGAAATTGTAAATATTTTACTATTAAAAGGAAGTATTGGTAAACAAGGAGTAGGAACTTGCCCTGTTCGTGGTCATTCTAATGTTCAAGGAGACAGAACAATGGGGATTTGGGAAAAACCAAAAGATTATTTTCTAGATAATTTAGAAAAAGAATTCAACTTTAAAGCGCCAAGAAAACACGGTTTAGATGTTGTGGAAGCTATTGAAGCAATGCATCGAAAAAAGGCAAAAGTTTTTTTTGGAATGGGTGGTAATTTTATTTCAGCAACTCCAGACACAACTTTTACTGCAGAAGCTTTGCGTAACTGTAATTTAACTGTGCAAGTATCTACAAAATTAAATAGAAGTCATTTAATTACTGGTAAAAAAGCATTGATTCTTCCTTGTTTAGGAAGAACAGAAAAAGATTTTCAAAGTTCTGGAGAACAATTTGTTTCTGTTGAAAACTCAATGGGAGTTGTGCATCAATCTAAAGGAACCCTAAATCCTGGCTCTAAAGAATTAATGAGTGAAACTGGAATTGTTGCTAATCTTGCTAATGTTACTTTAAAAAATTCAACTACAAATTGGCTAGAATTCGCTTCTAATTACGATTTAATTCGAGATAAAATTGAAGCTACGATTCCTGGTTTTAAAGATTATAATAAGCGTGTACGAATTATAGGTGGATTTTATTTACCAAACAACGCAAGAGAAAATAATTTTGAACCAACCAAAACAGGAAAAGCAAACTTTAGCGTAAATAAACCTTCAGAAATTGAGTTAGAGAAAGATCAGTTTATGATGATGACAATTAGAACTCACGACCAATACAATACCACAATTTATGGCTTAGATGACAGATATAGAGGTATTTTAAATGAAAGAAGAGTTATTTTAATGAATGAAAATGATATAAATTCTTTAGGTTTAAAAAAATTAGATTTAGTAAATTTAACAAGTCATTTTAATAATGAAGAAAGAGAAGCAAAAGGTTTTTTAGTGGTTCCTTATAATATTCCTGAACAATGTACAGCAACCTATTTCCCTGAAGCAAATGTGTTAGTACCCTTAAAAAGCACAGCAGATATTAGCAATACTCCAGCTTCTAAAACCGTAATTATTAGCATCAAAAAAACTACTTAGTTTATATATTAAAATAAATTTTTCTTAGTTTTAATAAAAAAATAATATCATCTGTATAAAAATTAAAATAATTGTATATATTTGCACCATCAACATCCCCTTGTTGGTGTACCCTCTTTTTAAATTTATAATAAAGTTCATAACCTATTAGGTATATTATCTAGTACGTTATCAATTTATTAAAGCTCCCTAACTTTATAAGTATTATTTAGTTTGCTATTATTTTACAGCATACAGGATATCTAAAAACTAAACTCCTCTACAAAGTTAGTTCCTGTTTGTTTTAAAATTAGTAGTTGTTTTATTAATTGTTAAAATATTTTATTATGAGAAAAGTGTTATTAAGTTTAACATTTGTAGGGGTCTTAGCAAGTTGCCAACCCGTAAAAACAGAATTAGAACATTACAAATCTAACAAAACTACTGTGGAAAAGGAATATCCTAATTACCACATTACTTCTTTTAGACAGTTCAGTTATGTATTTCAGGTATCAAATCCTGAACGTGTAATTAAGGTTACTTTAGACAGTGACGCAAAAATTATTAAAAGAGATACTTTAAAAGTATTTACTTCTGTTGTAAAAAGATAATATAACATAACTACTCCCACAAGTATGTTTATAACGATATAACACCCCATCTATGTGTTATATTTAAAGAGTAACCTAAACAGGTTACTCTTTTTTATTTTATCTCATTTTTAAAAAGTATTATTAATTTAAAATGAAGTATTCTTTGAAATTGATTTTAGCAACTGTAAGTTCTTACAAAACCAATAAAAAAAGTCTCATACTTCTGTAAAGCATTATAGAAAACACAACCCAATTGTGATAAATTAACTTGCAAGAATTAACCATATTGTTAAACAAATAACTATTTTTTATTTTTAAAATTCTATCAATATCTCTTACCTATTTCGCAAAATAAACATAAATGGCAATCACAATTACACATACTAAACCACCCACTGGTTTTAAGTATTTCCAAGGTGTAATATCTACTTCTTTAGAATTGAATTGTACATATGCTTCTTTTCTTGGATTTAATTTTCCAATAATCAACATAATGATAATGTTTAACACAAACAAAATTGCCATAATGTGTAAAAAGTGAGGATAGGAGTTTCCTGTAACAACTTCTACTCCATCAACTATTTCTATAACATCAAAAGTGGGTTTTATTAAAAACTGACTAATACTGTATAATACTACTCCAGAAATCAAACCAACCTTAGCTGCAATTGCTGGTACATATTTAGTTAAATAACCAACAACTACAATTGTTAATATCGGAATGGAATATGTTCCGTTAATTTCCTGTAAATATTCGAAAACACTGCCTGCATTTGCTATAAAGGGTGCAACAACCATAGACAATATTGCTAAAAAGACCCCAAACGTTTTTCCCGCTTTTACTACTTCTTTTTCTGTTGCTCCTTTTTTGAAATATTCTTGATAAATATCAATTCCAAATAAAGTTACACAACTATTTAAAGCCGAATTAAAAGAACTTAAAATTGCGCCAAACAATACTGCTGCAAAGAAACCTACCAAAGGTTTTGGTAACACTTCTGCAACTAAAGATGCATAGGCTAAATCTGGTTTTGCCAAACCTCCTTCAAAAATATGAAAGGCAATAATTCCTGGTAAAACTAAAATTAATGGGCCTAATATTTTTAAGAAAGCACCGTAAACCAAACCTTTTTGACCTTCAACCAAGTTTTTTGCTCCTAATGCTCTTTGAATTATGGCTTGATTTGTTCCCCAATAAAATAAGTTAACCAATAACATACCTGTAAATAAAGTAGAAAAAGGTACATAAGAATCTTCTGATCCAGTAGAATCAAATTTCTCTGGATTCGAAGCCATTAAAATATCAATACCTTCTAACATAGAGCCATCACCAATCATCGTTAATCCAAAATACGGAATCATTAAACCTCCAATAATTAATCCAACAGCATTAATAGTGTCAGAAACAGCAACTGCTTTTAAACCTCCAAAAACGGCGTAAATAGAACCAATTATTCCAATACCAAAAATAGTAATCCATAATGCTGCGTTTTCAGAAATTCCGAAAGTTGCAGAAACATCAAACATTGTATTTATGGCAGATGCTCCTGTATATAAAACTACAGGTAAAAATATGGTAACATAACCAGATAAAAATAAACCAGAAACAATTGCTTTGGTAGTCTTATCATATCTGCGTTGTAAAAACTGAGGAATGGTTGCAATACCTCCTTTTAAATATCTAGGCAAAAGAAAAATTGCAATGATAACCATTGTTATTGCTGCTAAAGTTTCCCAAGCCATCACTAAAATACCTTGTTCATAAGCTTGACCACTTAAACCTACAATTTGTTCTGTAGATAAATTGGTAAGTAATAAAGAGCCTGCAATTACAATTCCTGTTAAACTTCTTCCTCCTAAAAAATAACCGTCTTTTGAGTCTTCGTTAGTAGATCTTGTAGCTAAATAGGAGATAATGGCTACTAAAGCTGTAAAACCTATAAATGTAATAAATTGCATAATTAATTGGATTAATTTTTAAAAAACCAAATTTATAAAAAGCGTTAATGATTTATTAGGGTGAAATTGACCTTTTATAGGGGTGTAAATAATTAAATTTGAAGCTAACAAAGTTTTAATAAATCCAATATTATAAAATTTTTTAGATATTTGGGATAACTAATACCATATACTATTAAAAGGTTTATTTAATAAAATATTTATTTTGATTTGTAACCATTAAGAAAAAGAATCAGAAAATTAAATAAATTAAGAATTTAGCTTTTGTAAATAAGTTAATTAAAAAAATGAAAGCTTTAGTTACTTTAAATTATCATTTTTTCTTTTAGTTATATATTTATTAAATTTTTGCAGACTATCCACATTTACTAAATCTACTTTATGTTTCAGTAAAAACCCCCATACTTTTTCTTTATCTGGAGATGCCCAAAATCTTAATTTTTTGCCTTCTTGATGCGTTTTACTTACCATTTCAGAAACTGTTTTTATATCTTTTAACGAAGGTTCTCCATTTCCTTTGTAAGAAAAAAAATGGTTATAATTTTCACTTATATAAGGCATTAATTTATAAGAAATATTTTTATCTAATTCTTTAAACCTACCATCAATAGACATTAAAGTTGATTTTTCTTCAAGAATATGATTATAAGGCCTCCCTTTATGACCGGTGATAACTACTTTAATTGGCTTGTTTTTTTCTTCTCGCTCATTATTAACTTTGGCAATAATTTCTTCATATTTTTCTAAAATATTTTTTAGTGCTAAATAAGAATAATCTGCATCAGTTTTTACATCAATCATCAAGTAAAAAAAACCATCGTAATTTTTATAGACACTTCCATTATTTTTAGAAATAATAGTACGAAGGGGTTTTAAATACAATTTCTCTAAAGTTTTTGTAGTATCTAAAACTTTGGGTTTAAAATGAGATACATACAATTGATTATTTATTAAGTGAACATCTGCCTCCACTGAAATAAAACCATTGGATAAAGCATCAAATAAAGGTTTTTTATGCTCATAATCATTATGTGCGTGACCATTAATTATAGGGTTATTTTCAGTTTTTACACACCCTAATAATAAAAATAATAAGACTATGAAATAATATCTATTCATTATCATAAAATCCTTTTTGACATTGCTATAAAAAACCAAATTTATAAATTATTAAAAATATTAAAAGGGGGTGAACTGACCATTTAATAGGTTTTAAACTCTTAAGGCTTTAAAATTAAGTTATAAATACCCTTTTTTTGGTCTTTATTACCCATTAAATGTTACTGTAGGTTTTTTAGTTTTGTATTTGAAATCCTTTTTCTATGAAAATCTTTTTTTTTGTTTTTCTTTTAGTAACTTTTACTATTTCTTTAAAGCTAAATAGTCAAGTTACAAAAAAGCCTAATGTAATTATTATTCTAACTGACGATCAAGGTTATGGAGATGTTGGGTTTAATGGTAATAAACAATTAAAAACGCCAAATTTAGATCAGCTTGCAAAAAATGGTGTCATTTTTACAAGCGGATACGTAAGTTATGCTGTTTGTGGGCCAAGTAGAGCAGGAATTATAACTGGTAGATATCAAGATAAGTTTGGCTATAGTAGAAATCCACTTTTTGCGCCAAAAGATGCCTCTTTAGGATTGCCTTTAGAAGAGGAAACCATTGCAGAATCTCTTAAAGACAGAGGTTATAAAACGATGGCAATTGGTAAATGGCATTTAGGAACACACGAATCTCAACGTCCATTACAAAGAGGTTTTGATGAATTTTTTGGGTTTTTATCTGGTGGGCATAAATATTTTCCTGAACAACTTCATAGAAATAATTTATCTGAAGTAGGTTCTCAATTTGATGCATATAACACAAAACTTTTAAAAAATAATACAAGATTTGAAGAAACAGCATATTTAACAGATGCTTTTTCTAGAGAAGCTGTCAATTTTATAGATAAGCAAAAAAAGAACCTTTCTTTTTGTATTTGGCTTACAATGCACCTCACGCTCCACTGCAAGCTACTGAAAAATATTTATCAAGATATCCACATATAAAAAATAAAAACAGAAAAACTTATGCAGCAATGGTTAGCGCTGTTGATGATGGAGTTGGCTTAATTTTAGCCAAATTAAAAGAACTAAATATAGAAGAAAATACAATTGTATTCTTCTTATCTGATAATGGAGGAAATGAAAATAAAGGTTCTTATAATGGGCAATTAAAAAAAGGAAAAGGCTCTTTATATGAAGGAGGTATAAGAGTGCCATTTGCAATGCAGTGGAAAGGAAAAATACCTGCAGGAATGGTTTATGAAAACCCAATTATTTCTTTAGATATTTTTGCAACAGCAGCTAAATATGCACAAGTTTCGCCAAAAAATAAATTAGATGGCGTAAACTTAATTCCGTTTTTAACAGGAGAAAATAAAGGAATTCCTCACGGAACATTGTATTGGAGAATGTTCGATAAACAATCTTTCGCAATTCGTAAGAATAATATAAAATTGATAAAAAACAACAAAGGCGAAATAGGACTTTATGATCTTTCTAAAGACATTGCTGAAAGAAATGGTTTAAATGATAGCATTTTCTTAAAGAAATTGAAAAATCTGCATAATAGATGGAATTCATTAAATATCAATCCAATTTTTGATGGTTTAAAACAAAATAAATCTTACAATTTAAAACATCCTGATCGATTTAACAATGTTGAAAAATACTAAAATTAGAGCTCATAATTTTATACAACTAATACTTTTTGTAATGGTTGTAATTTCCTGCAATTCAAATAAATCAACAGAAAAAACGAATTATTATTTCAATCCAATTTTAGGAAGTAATCAAAATTCAGGAACATCTAAAAATGCGCCTTTTAAAACATTAACTAAAATTAAAGAGTTGCATTTAAAGGCAGGAGATTCTATTCTACTTAAAGCTAATACAGTTTTTAAAAATACTTTAGTTTTAGAAAATATTAAAGGTTCAGAAAAGGAACCCATTATTATTTCTAATTATGCTGATTTTAAAAACGCATCAAAAACAATCATAAATACTACTGGTGCTTTAAATGGTATTCTTGTCGAAAACTCAAGTTTTATTGAAATCAATAATATTAAAGTTACTGCAAATCCATCCACAGAAAAGAAAAAAAACAACAAAAAGGAAATGCGTTGTGGAGTTTTGATAAAAACTTCTAAAAAAGGAAATTATCAACATATCTACCTAAAAAATATTGATGTTTCTGATGTTTTTTATGAGAATGAAAATTTCTCAAGATCTTTAAAAGAAACCAAATCTGCTAACGGAACTCAAAACTATGGCTGGGGAATTCGTTTTATCAACAATACAAAAAATGCACTTTTAAGTGATCTAAAAGTAGATGGTTGTGTTGTCAAAAATGTTTCACATACAGGTATAAAATTTACATCAAGAATAAAAAATTACGGAATAAAAGATTTTATAATTTCCAATACGAAAGTGAAGAATACTGGAGGTCCAGGAATACAAATGTCTGGAGTTATAAATGGTCATA
This sequence comes from Polaribacter sp., assembly GCA_045110395.1. Lineage (GTDB taxonomy): Bacteria > Bacteroidota > Bacteroidia > Flavobacteriales > Flavobacteriaceae > Polaribacter. The sequence continues at coordinate 4,938 of JBGCFX010000112.1, read as the reverse complement.
TTTTTAATAATGTAGTTGATAAATCTGGAAGTGCTAACGATTCTAGAAAATGGGGAAGAGGTAGTGGACTTTGGACTTGGGGTTCTGCAAATGTTTTGATAGAAAATAATCGATTTACAAATGCAAATGGTCCTGGAGATTCTGCTGGAGCTCATATCGATTTTAATTGCAATAATATTGTTCTACAATATAATTTTAGTGCAAATAATGCTGGTGGATTTTGTGAAATTTTAGGCAATAATTACAATTGTGCTTATAGATATAACATTAGCGTAAATGATGGTTTTAGAGTAAAAGGAGAAAATAATGCTTTTCAAGAAGGTAAAATATTTTGGTTGAGTGGTTATATAGGAAAAGGAAAAAGGAAAGGTCCTTTTAATAGCTATTTTTATAATAATACTATTTATGTAAAAGAAGTTATTCAATCAAAAATGGCATTAGCAAAAGAAGCTAAAGGTATTTTAATTGCTAACAATATTTTTCATATTGAGGGAGAGAGTAAAATGGTGAAAGGCGATCAATATAATCCTGAAAAAAATGGAAAATGGTCTGCTAAAAATATCTTTTTCGAAAATAATCTATATCTACATAAATCTAGTTGGCCAGAAAAAATGCCAATTCAAGATGATAAATCACTTTATGGAAATGCAGATTTTATTAATCCTGGTGGATTTTCAATAACTGATTATATCTCCAAAAATAAAGATTTAATTAAGAACAAAGGGATTGTAATTCCTAAAATTAAAAATGATTCTATAGGTGTTTTTTATGGGTTACACCCAACAAAAGATATTTTAGGAAATAACATTACAAAATTACCAGATCTTGGTGCAATTGAATTAAAAATAGAGTAAAATGAAGATATTTTTTAAAAGTTTATTATTGTGTTTTATTATTTTAAATTCGGTTTTTAACTACGCTCAAACTAATTATTATTTTAGTAATTCTGGAAATGATGCTAACACTGGAACTGAAGCAAACCCTTTTCAAACCATTATCAAATTAAACAGTTTATCACTAAAACCCGGAGATAAAGTTTTTTTTAAAAGAGGAGATATATTTATAGGGCAAATTGTTTTGCAAAATGAATCTGGAGCAGACCAATCTCCTATCGTTTTTAACAGCTATGGTTCTGGAAATTTGCCAGTTTTATCTGGTAGTAATGGAGATAATGGAACTGCAGATCCAAGAAGTACAGTTAGAATTATTGGGTCAGAATATTTAGAATTTCATAATTTAAGAATAGAAAATGAGCGTTTTGATACAGATGGAACAGCTGCTAATGATGATAAATCTTATGGTATTTATTTTCAAAGTTTTTTAACATTACCAAGTTCAGGTAATTTTGAAGACAGAGCATTGTTTGATCACTTTAGGTTTTCTAATCTTCATTTCGAAAATATATATTCTGTAAATACTTCTAATACAGAATTTAATCAGTTAAGAAGCTCTGGAATACATTTTTTTGAGGCTTTTGTAAATGATGTTATTATAGAAGATTGTGTTTTTACAAATTTAGAAAGAGTGGGTGTTTGGATAAGAAAATACGGTTCAGATATTATTATAAGAAATAATAAATTTATTGATATTGGAGGTTCTGGAGCAATTTTTTCGAATACCAAAAGGGTTTTGTACGAAAACAATTTAATGCGTTTTTGCGGGTCTAAAAGTAATTCTAAAATGATTGGTAGAGGAAGTGGAATGTGGGTTTTTGGTTCTGATGATATAGTTGCACAATACAATATTTCGCAACATTCTAGAGGCGCAGGAGATTCTTCTGGTATGCATATAGATTATGCAAATACAAATATTTTATACCAATATAATTATTTAGAAGATTCTGCAGGTGGGTTTTGCGAAACTTTAGGTGATAATGATAATGTAATTTGGAGATACAATATTAGCGTAAATGAAGGTACAGCAGAAGGTGGAGGTAAAAATAAATTACTTTGGGTAAATGCTTATGCAGGTACAAATAGAAATATTAACAGTAAAAATGTGTATATATATAACAACACAATTTATCAAGGAAGAGATTATAAAAAAACTTTGGGTGATACAGAAATTCAGTTTATTGCAGACGATATTAGTTTTGTAAATAACATTATTTATTTAGAATCAGGAGCAAAACTTGGAGAAAAAAAATATGAATTTAATGTTGGTACTTCAAATTTTAAAAACAATTTATTTTTTGGTGGCACAGTAAAATCTTTATTTAAAAATTTAGATGCGACAAGAGTAGAAGTTAATCCACAATTAGCCATACCAAAAGCAAGACACTTTTCTGGATATAAAATTAAATCTTTTAGCACTGTAAAAGGAAGAGCACATAATTTTACAGAACCTACTTTTCCTTTAGCAGGTCAAGGTATTTTTGCCAATGTTACATCAAAAGCAACCAAAGATATTTTTGGGAACCCAGTAAATCTATTATCAAGTACAAATATTGGCGCAGATAATGGACCTGGAATAGATTCTGAAACAGTAAATACTTTTGAAGCAGAAGCAGCTGTAATTGATGGTGGAGCAAATGAAATTAATTGTACAAATGCTTCAGGTGGTAAAGCTGTTAATTTTCAAGTAGATGGAGAATCACTTACGTTTAACAATATAAACGTTTCAGAAACTACTACTTACCTTATTAATGTATATTATGTAAATGCCGAAAAAAGTAATTTAAAAGTCACTGTTAATAATAATGCATCAGAAAATGTGCTATTACCAGCTACAAATGGATATTGTTTTCAATCAGGGAATCCTACTTCATTTTCAATCGTAAAACAATTAAATGCGGGTACAAATACCTTAAAATTTGAAAATGGAATTATAGATAAGATTGAAATTGTTTCTATTGATAATGCAACTTTAAATACACAAAATCCAATTTTAAATGATAAAAAGTATTTATTGTATTTAGAAAATACATTGATAAGAAATAATGAAAATCTTAAAATAAAATATTACAATCCTAATGAATTTAAAAAAACAAAAGTTTCCATCTATACTACAAATGGAGTGTTATTAGTAAAACAAAATTTTACAGAAAATAATATAGCCTTACAAACCAACAAATTAGGGATTGGAGTTAAGATTGTAGTTGTAGAATCAGCTGGTACAGTATTTGTAAAAAAAATTATTATTTATTAAAAATGTAGTTATAAAAAAGTTTAACTATTATTAGTTATTGGCTATTCAAGTATCAGTTTTACCCAAAATTTAATTAAAAATGGTAATTTTGAAACTAATGACCTTACAGATTGGAGATGGATTGCACAAATGCATTTTTAAATAATAATGGAGCATTAGTTTTAAGAATTACGAATCAAACAAAATTAGATTTTTCAAACTTTGCCAAAGGTTTGTGTCTTTTATATGTTAAGCAAAAAGATAGATTTACCATTAAAAAGATTGTTTTGTAGTTGATTTTATCAATTTACCCCTTTTATTGAGCATAATACCCCATTAGTTTTTTTGATATTTTTTTTTATTTGTATTAATAATTAATCAATATATATATATTATGAAAAAAATTACAATACTCTTTATGTTTTGTTTTGTTCAAATGATAACTGGGCAAAATATAATTTCAAATGGGGATTTTGAATCTAGTTGGGCATCTACATTTCCTTGGAATGAAAATACAGGTGCAGCTACTATAGTTTCTGATGATACAGGCTCTGGTTCAACTGACGTTTTAAATATACCATCTGGTGCTTATCAGTTTGAACAAGTGATTGAAGTATCACCAGGTGTAACCTATGAAATTTTTGTAAGATACAAATGGATTAACGCAACTGCTGCTGGTACATATAGTACTCCAGTTATAAGAAGAGGTTTAACAGGTACAACTGGTATTTCTCTTTCAGGAGGGCCAATTATATTTGCAGGTGATGCTGGACCTGAAGTAACTAAATTAAATGTTTGGAGAACAAAAGGAACTGCTACATTTACGGTGCCTTCAGGTGTTTTTAAAGCAAGATTATATTATAATAGAGGTGCTGCTGGGGCAAATATTAGATTTGACGATATAGAGATTAAAGTAAAACCAGATATTACATGGACTGGTGGAGCATCTGATGGAGATTTAGCCAATACTGCCAATTGGGATGGAGGAGTAAATCCGACAGCTACAGATGTCGTTCTTATACCAAGTGGTTTAACAAGCTACCCTACCACTGGAAATATTACTGCAGATGAAATATTTGTAAACCATGGAGCAACTTTTATTACTACTGGTACAGTAACAGGTGGTATGCATTTTTACACCAAAGTAGAAGATACAGATTGGCACCTACTATCAAGCGTTGGTACTGTTCAAAACCCAAATAACAATTGGATGGCCGCTAATGGTACTGCTTCTGGTTCACTTAGTAATAAAGGAATTGCTTCTTATCAAAATGGTACTGCAGACGGTACTACAGGTAATTGGGTGTACAATCAAGTTGGACATAGTGGGGCTATGGATGCAGGTAAAGGATATTCTATGAAAAGAGCAGTTCCTGGTTTATATACATTTAATGGTCTTTACAATCAAGCTCCAGAAGCTATAAATATTACTAGCGATGTAAATGCTTGGAATTTAATTGCAAATCCTTTTTCTTCTTATATGAATATCGCTACTTTTTTAAGTGATAATACTACAAAGTTATCAGGTGCATATCAATCTGTTTATGTTTGGAACGCAAGTACAAGTTCTTATGAAGATTTAACTATGGGTCATATACATCCTGGACAAGCATTTTTTGTGAATTCTGCAACCGCAAGTGAAACAGTAAATATTACAGCTGCAATGGAAAGTCATCAACCTGGCGTTACTTTTTATAGAAATTCTAATCCATCAATAAATATAATAGCATCTAGTAACAATTTAGAAAAAAAATAAAAAATTGATTTTATTTCTGGTAAAACAAAAGGATTAGATCCAAGGTTTGATATAGG
>JBGCFX010000111.1:0-4886 GCA_045110395.1 Polaribacter sp. | reverse complement strand
CTTACCTTGAGCTTGATGAAAAATCAAATCAAATTGCACATTTTTTAATCAATAGAAATATTGAGAAAGGAGATAGTGTAATTGTAAGTTTAGAAAGATCATTGGAAATGATGATTTACATTTACGGAATTCTAAAAACTGGTGCTATTTATTTGCCTGTAGATGCTTCTATTCCTGCATAAAGGCTTCTTTTTATTATTAAAGATGCTGAAAGTAAAATTTTACTCTATAATCATCATCATATAAATAATGTAATAAAAAGTGAAATTACAACGTACCATTCTTCTTTATTAAATAAGGAGATTTCTAGCTTATCTACTTCTTCAAATGCTGTAATAACAAATTCAGAAGATTTAGCATATATAATTTATACATCAGGAAGTACAGGAGAACCTAAAGGTGTAAAATGCCATCACAGAGGAATTTGTAATCGTTTGAATTGGATGAATTCTGACCATCCACTAACGAGTGCAGATGTTTTATTGCAAAAAACACCTATTACATTTGATGTTTCTCTGTGGGAATTGTTTTGGCCCTTACAAAAAGGAGCTTCTTTAGTTATCGAAAAACCAGAAGCTCATAAAAATCCAGAGCAATTAGTAGATACAATTCAAAATGAAAAAGTAACAATTATCCACTTTGTACCTTCTATGTTAGCTATTTTTATGCAAACAGAAAATGTTGCAAGTTGTACAAGTTTAAATAAAATAATTTGTAGTGGAGAAGCTTTGTCAGCAAAAACAGTTTCTAAAACTCATACGCTTTTAGAGGTAGATATTTATAATTTATATGGGCCTACAGAAGCTTCTGTAGATGTTACAAGTTGGTTGTGTGAGAAAAACACAAATTCTAATACCATTCCTATTGGTAAACCTGTTACAAACACAAAACTTTATATAGTTGATGCCTTTATGAATTTAGCACCAATTGGTATTCCTGGAGAACTTTACATCTCAGGAACACAAGTTGCGAAAGGGTATTTAAACAGAGAAAACTTAACAAAAGAAAGATTTGTAAAAGATATTTTTTCTGATGATTATCAACAAAAGATGTATAGAACTGGAGATCTTGTAAAGTATAGACAAGATGGTGCCATAGAATTTTTAGGAAGAACAGATAATCAAATTAAATTAAGAGGACAAAGAATAGAATTAGGAGAGATAGAAAAAATATTAGAAAAGCATATAGCCATCACTAAAGCTGTTGTAAAGGTAGATAAACAAGATAATTTAGTGGCTTTTTATACAGGAACTCTAGTAAATTCCTCAGAAATAATTGCACATTTAGAAACCAATTTACCAATTTATATGGTTCCTTCTTTTTTTGTTTATCAAGAAAAATTTGATTTATTATCTAGTGGTAAAATTGATAGGAAAAAATTACAGATAGCACATTTTACACAAGAAAATCAAACCAAAAAGACGAAAACAAGTCCTAATACAGAAATTGAAGAAGTTATTTATAACGTTTGGAAAGATGTTTTAGAAATTGAAGAAATAGGAATTTATGAGAACTTTATTAGAATAGGAGGCAATTCGTTATCTGCAATTTCTATCACTTCTAGATTAAAAGAAATTTTAGAATTAGAAGTATCTATAAACGATGTTTTTAATTACCCAAACATACAGTTGTATGCAGAATATATAGAAGAAATGATTACCAAATTATTAAATGAAAATTAATTTATTAAAAGGTTTTAAGCCACAAACTATTAAAGCAATCGTAATAACGATGAGTCTTTTTTACCTTCTGAGTCCTATTTACTTAGAGGTAAAAATGGTATTGCATACAATAGTTCACGCTATAGAAATTCCAGATAATGTGCTTTCTCATAAAAAAGAGAGTAATACTCAAGAAATTCATCAAAGTAAAGAACATAAAACTAAAATAGAAAAACACAATCATAATATAATAGATTTAGTAGGTACTATTTTACAAGGAAATAAACAAGAAAACGAATCTCCTGATGCTCTTTTAAATCTTTTAAAAATTCATAAACATATTAAAGTACATCATATTATAATTGAAGAAAAAATACTTATTTCTGAAAAAGAAACTACTTTTTTAGAAAGAAAAAATAAATTAAGTAAAGGATATTTAAAGGAGTTTAAACAACCTCCTCAAATGCGAATGTTTCTATAAGTTAGATTCTTAAATTATTTAAGAATAATTAATAAAAATATTCATCAAAAACTCAAGTTATTATAATTTATAACATAAATATTTGGGTTTATTAAAAATAAAATAATGTTAAAAAACATATTATATATAGTCAGTTTCATTTTTACCTCAGCTATATATTCACACGAAATAAATGGTATTGTAACCGATAGTAAATCTGGCATACCATTAGAAAATATAGGAGTTTATAACAAAACTTCTGGCGCTTTTACAAATACAGATTTAGCTGGTTATTATGAGCTAGATGATATCTCAAATGGAGACATAATTACATTTTACGCTCTTGGCTTTGAAATGCAAGAAATTACAATTAACAAATCTCAGTTAGATGGTAAATTAGATGTTAAAATGGTAAATTCTGGAGTTTCTTTAGATCAAATTGTTTTGGTATCAAAAGTAAATACACTTAGTACTTTAGTAAGTGTTGATGTTAAAAACAGTCCTGTAAAATCATCACAAGAAGTACTTCGTAAAGTACCAGGTTTAATTATAGGACAACATGCAGGAGGTGGTAAAGCAGAACAACTTTTTTTAAGAGGTTTTGATGTAGATCATGGAACAGATATAGCAATTGATGTAGATGGTTTGCCAGTAAATATGGCTTCTCATGCACATGGGCAAGGATATGCAGATTTACACTTTGTAATACCAGAAACAATAGATAATATAGATTTTGGAAAAGGGCCTTATTATGCAGATAAAGGGAATTTTAATACTGCAGGTTATATTAGTTTAAAAACTAAAAAAACAATTGATAAAAATTTAGTATCCCTAGAAACAGGGCAATTTAATACAATAAGAGCATTAAGTCTTCTTAAAATTTTTGGTAATAATACTAGTAACAGTTCTGCTTATGTAGGTTCAGAATTAGTACTTACAGATGGTGTTTTTGAATCTCCACAAGATTTTAATAGATTAAATGTCATGGCACGTTATAATTACAACAATTATAAAGATGAAGATTTGACAGTAACATTATCTCATTTTCAAAGTAAATGGAATGCATCTGGGCAAATACCTGTGAGAGCTGTAGAACAAGGTTTAATAACAAGATTTGGAGCAATAGACGATACTGAAGGTGGTATTACAAGTAGATCAAATTTTTTAATAAATCATAGAAAAAAAATTGATGAACATCAAGAATTAAAAACAACCGCTTTTGTTTCAAAATATGATTTCGAGTTGTATTCTAATTTTACTTTTTTTCTTGATGATCCTTTAAATGGAGACCAGATTCGTCAAAAAGAATCAAGAACCATTATTGGTGCAGAAACAAAATATCAACATACATTCGATTTAGCAGATGAAACTTCTAGACTTCGTTTTAATGCAGGAATAGGTTTTAGATATGATGATAATAATGATGTAGGATTATCTAGAACCAAAAACAGAAGAGAAACTTTAAGCAGAGTCGCTTTTGGAGATATAGATGAGGTAAATGGATATACATTTGCACACGCTACTTATAAAAAAGGAAAATGGACGCTAAATCCAGGAGTAAGAATCGATTATTTTGAATTTGATTACGTAAATTTTTTAAATCCAACTTTTGATCCACGTAGTGAAAATGAAGTGATTGTTAGTCCGAAATTTAATGTAATTTATACACCAAATTCATCATTTCAATTATTTGCAAAAGCAGGTATGGGTTATCATTCTAATGATACTAGAGTGGTTACAGCAGGTACAGGAGAAGATACATTGCCATCTGCATTTGGTTTCGATTTTGGTACCATTATTAAACCAGCAAAAGGTTTGGTTGTTAATGCAGCTTTATGGAGTTTAGCTTTACAACAAGAATTTGTATATGTAGGTGATGCAGGTGTTGTAGAACCAAGTGGAAAATCACAACGTTATGGAATTGATTTTGGTGCTAGGTATCAAATAAATAGATGGTTATATGCAAATGCAGACATTAATTATACTTATGCAAGAAGTGTAGATGAACCAAATGGTCAAGATTTTATTCCTTTAGCACCAGATTTAACTTCTTCAGGAGGTTTGTCTATTAGAGATTTAGGTAAATTCTCTGGGGGTATTTCATACAGATATATTAAAGATAGGCCAGCAAATGAAGACAATTCAATAGTTGCAGAAGGGTATTTTGTAACAGATTTAAATCTAAATTATGCTTTTGCAAAAAATTGGAACGTAGGTTTAATCGTAGAAAATCTATTTGACACAGTATGGAACGAAACCCAATTTGCAACAGAAACTAGACTATTTAACGAAGCAAATTCTAGTGAAGAAATTACGTTTACACCAGGAACACCATTTTTTGCAAGAGTAAAACTATCAGTAAATTTCTAATACATAAAAATAAATACTAATATAAGATTTCAGTTAAAATAAATGACCAATCAAACAAGAGATAGAATTATTAAGAAAAGTTTTCTTATCAGAACTGTAGAAGAACGTTTATTAGACCTTTTTCAAGATGGAAAAATAAATGGTACTGTTCATACTTGCATAGGTCAAGAATTAACAGGAGTTTGTGCTGCAGAGTTTCTTAATGATAATGATTATGTACTTTCTAATCATAGAGGTCATGGACACTTTTTAGCTAGAAATGAAGATTTGGTTGGTTTCTTTGCAGAGATCATGGGAAGAGAAGCTGGAATTTGTGGAGGAATTGGCGGAAGCCAGCATTTTTTTACAAAAAACCACTTGTCTAATAGTATTCAAGGAGGAATGACGCCTATTGG
>JBGCFX010000110.1:0-3767 GCA_045110395.1 Polaribacter sp. | reverse complement strand
GAGTAATCATATAATTTTATTCTTTGGCGACTAAAGTAACACTTTTATTTGTTGTAGTACAAAGGTTTTAAATTTAGGTAAAAAGTGTTGAAAAAAGAGTAAAGAAACGAGTTTCTGTAATGTTTTTTTTTCAAAATCTTAAACTTCCAACTTCCAACTTCCAACTTCCAACTTCCAACTTACTTCTTTGCTCTTTTTTTTTTTTTTTTCGCATCTACAGCAGCCAAAGCAGCCATATTTACCATTTCATCTACACTAGAACCTAATTTTAAAATATGCACAGGTTTGCTTAATCCTAAAATTACTGGACCAATAGATTCTGCTTCATCAACTTGTTTTAATAGTTTGTAGGTGATGTTAGCAGATTCTAAATTTGGGAAAATTAATACATTTACTTTTTTTCCGTTTAATTTAGAAAAAGGAAATTCTTTAGCTAACATATTTGGATTTAATGCAAAATCTGCTTGTATTTCTCCATCTACAACTGTTTCTGGAAAATGTCTGTGTAAATAAGAAACAGCTTCGCTAATTTTTTTGGAAGTTTCTGAACCAGAAGACCCAAAATTTGAAAAAGAAACCATTGCCATATTTGGTTTCATTCCAAACATTTTTACAAAATTGGCAGTCATTTGCGTAATCTTTACCAAATCTTTTGCAGAAGGATTTATATTTATAGTGGTATCTGATAAAAATAAAGGCCCTTGTTTGGTTAACATTAAATTACTTGCTGCAATTTTTGTAACACCTTTGTCTTTTTCTATCAACTCTAAAATAGGTTTTACCACAGTTGGGTAAGGTCTAGAATAACCTGTAATTAGTGCATCTGCTTCTCCTTCATTTACCATCATTGCAGCAAAATAATTACGTTCTCGCATTAATTTTTTTGCTTCAGAAAGTGTTCTTCCTTTACGTTGTCTGTTTTTCCAGTAAGCTTCTCCAAAACGTTTTCTACGATCAGTTTCTTCGTCAGTTTTTGGGTCTAGAATTGGTACATCTCCATCAAAACCAATTTCTTCTTTTAGTGCAAGAATCACTTCTTTTCTACCTAGTAAAATTGGCTTTCCTAATTTTTCTTCATGTACTCTTTGTGCAGCTTTTAAAACATCTAAATGATCTGCTTCTGCAAAAACAATGCGTTTTAAATTGCTTTTTGCTCTGTTGTGTAGTAGTCTAATTTCTTTACTACCAGAACCAGAACGTTCCATTAATTGTTCTCTATATAAATTCCAATCTTCTATTGGCTCTAAAGCAACTCCAGATTCTATAGCCGCTTTTGCAATTGCTGGCGGAATTTCATAAATTAATCTTGGATCAAATGGTTTAGGAATGATGTATTCTCTACCAAAAGATAGACTTACTTCATCATATACAATATTTACTTGTTCAGGAACTGTTTTTTTAGCCAAGTCTGCTAAAGCTAAAACAGCAGCCATTTTCATTTCTTCGTTAATTTTAGTTGCTCTAACATCTAAAGCACCTCTAAAAATAAAAGGAAAACCAAGTACATTATTTACCTGGTTAGGATGATCTGATCTACCAGTTGCCATGATAATATCTTTTCTAGTAGCAATTGCTAAATCGTAACTAATTTCTGGAACAGGGTTTGCCATTGCAAAAACAATAGGGTCTTTTGCCATAGAAATTAACATTTCAGGAGTCACAATATCGCCCATAGACAAACCAATAAAAACATCCGCATTTTGCATAGCTTCATCTAATGTATTTAAGTCTTTGTCTGTGGCAAATTCTGCTTTTTGAGAAGTAAGATTGTCTCTATCTTTTCTGATAACTCCTTTGCTATCACACATTACTACGTTTTCTCTTTTTACGCCTAATTTTAGGTACAAACGTGTACAAGAAATTGCTGCAGCTCCTGCACCATTTACAACAATTTGTATTTTACTAATGTCTTTCTCTGTAATTTCAATTGCATTTTTTAAAGCAGCAGCAGAGATAATTGCAGTTCCATGCTGATCATCATGCATGACAGGTATATCTAATTCTTCTTTTAAACGTCTTTCTATTTCAAAAGCTTCTGGAGCTTTGATGTCTTCTAGGTTAATTCCGCCAAAAGTAGGCGCAATTGCTTTTACAGTTTCTATAAATTTTTCTGGATCTGTAGCATCTACTTCTATATCAAAAACATCTATATCTGCAAAGATTTTAAAGAGCAAACCTTTACCTTCCATTACAGGTTTAGAGGCTTCAGGACCAATATCACCCAAGCCTAAAACTGCAGTTCCGTTAGAAATTACAGCCACTAAATTACCTTTGGCAGTATATTTATAAGCGTTGTTTTTATCTTTTGCAATTTCTAAACAAGGCTCTGCAACCCCTGGAGAATATGCCAAAGCTAAATCATGTTGAGTGGCATATTTTTTAGTAGGAACAACTGCTATTTTTCCTGGTTTTGGTTTTGCGTGATATACTAAAGCTTCGTGTCTTTTTCTAGAATTACTCATAAAAATCTACTATCTGTTTATAACTTACAAATATAGGTTTTTAGATGTAAGAGTAAATAAATTAGATAAAGAATAACGATATTAAAAAGAGTTTAAAAAGTCATTTTTTTTATAATGTCGTTTTCAGAAAAAATTATTTTGAACGAAAACGTGTTTAAATTTGCTTTTAATTGTGCAAATTCTTTGTTATTAATCCAAGTAATATCTAGTAGGTCTTCTCTAGAATCATTAATTTTTATTTCGCCTAAAAACGCTTTAGAATTATTTCTTAAACGCATTATTTCAAGCTGATTTAAAACAATTCTTTTTTTAAGACCCTCTTTAATTTCTTTATTTGTTAGTGTTGTTCTGTTAATTTCTTTGTGACCACCACTACCTCCTTTGTCAGCTGCTGAATAATTATTTTTGCCTGCAAAAAGATCTAAATACCAAACTTGTGGAATACCTGGCATAAATAGCTGAATGGCTCTTGCCAGTAATAATTTATTTTCATTTTCACCTAAAGCACTAAAGAAAGTTGCATTTACTTGATAATAGGAAATCTTATTTCCTGAAGGATCGTATAAGTTTTTTACTCTTCCACCACGTTCTAAAACAGTATTCATTATTGCTTCTATTTCAGTGTCTTCTAATAAACCTTTATTATAATTGCCATCAACTTCTTTTCCTTTTAAATCTAAAACAGGAATACCATCGTGACAACCTAACATGTTTACGGTCTTGTAACCTTTGTTAATAATTTCTTTTGCCCAAGTTAGAAGTGCTTTAGAATTAGCTGTTTCTAGTGTATGAATCATTAATCCTGGTAAGAAGAAATCATAAATTTGATAACCTTCTTTTGCTACTTCATCGTGTAAATTTAAACCATATTCTGCGTGAATTTCTGGCAAAAGAATTAAATCGTTTTTCTGTGCTATTTTTTTAATTCTTTCTAAGTATTGCCAAGTTCCAGGTTTGTTGAAAAAGTTTGAATGCCCAATTTCTTTGTGTAAATAAGCAAAAGCATCTAATCGTAAAATTTTACAACCAAAACTTTTTACTTTTGATAATGTTTCTTCATAAAACTCCCAAACCAATTCAGATTTAGCGCTTACATCCATTTGACCTAGAAAAGTTCTTTTTTTATTTACAATTTTAAGAGTTTCTTCTTTAAATTGTTCTAGTTCATTGAATTTAAAAGTTGCTAAATCTAAATTATTTTCAATAGCAAAATTTACTTTTTCGCAAATTAGTATGGCGTTCTCTAAACTTAATCCATTAATATTATTTAAATCTTCCTTTTTTATTTTATTGAATTTTATTTCT
>JBGCFX010000109.1:0-2826 GCA_045110395.1 Polaribacter sp. | reverse complement strand
ACTGTATTTGTTTTATAGTTTATTAAAGCATTATTACCAGATTCATTAAAATCTATTGATAATTTATAAGTGTTTTCTCCAGTAATTAAGACTTCTATGTTTTTATTGAATAATTGAGGTGCATCGTTTTTTAAAATAACTTCAAAAGGAGTGTATCCAAAAACATCATTCATTCTATACTTACCTTCTTTTAAATACTGAATGTAGAATTTTAATTTCTTAACAACTTTTTCGTTATGAGATCTAGAAATAAGAATAACTCTTATTGTTTCTACTTCATCACTAGAACCACCCCAATTAAAAGCAATATTTGTTCCTGTAGAAAATAAAGGATTATTTTGCTCTTTAACAGAAATAATAGTATCTAAACTGTATATTCTCTGTTTGTAGCCATTCATAAATTTCGCGATAATAAAAGCTATCGTAAAAGAAACTAAGAACAGTTTCCAGTAGGCTAGAACTTTGTATAAATATCCTTTAAAATCGATACTTGGTACTGAACTTGAAACAGCATTAGTGGTAAATTTAGTTTTGTTATCCATAAAACTATAAATTTCTTGCTAAAATAAAAGTAGATGTTATTAATGTAAATATAGATACAAAAGTAGAAAGGGTTTGTAAACCTGTTGTACCTGTACCCCAAGCCTTCTGTTTTAAAGGTATTACATTAATATAATCATTAGATTTAATATAAAAAACATCAGAATTAAGTACATCTATATTGGTTAAATCTATAGTAAATTTTTGAGTACCTTCTGTTGTATTTCTGATAATTTCAACCTTTTTTCGATTACCAACATTTGTAATATCACCAGAATTTGCAATTGCCTCTATTACAGATACTCTATTTTGATATATAATATTTGTACCAGGATTTCCTACTTCACCAAAAATAGTATATCTAATACCAGATAATTTTACTGTAACAAATAAATTTTCCTCTTTTTTAATATACTTTCTCAATTCAGTTTCAATCTTTTTTCTTACTTCTAAAACTGTATAACCCAAAACATTAATTTCTCCTAAACTTGGTACTCTAATGTTTCCATAACTATCTACACTATAATCACTAAAATACCCCCCATCTAAACCACTACTTTGATTAATGATACCTCCATTATTTTCTTGTTTAGAAAAAATAGCAACAATATCTTTGTTTGTAGATTTGATATCTATATATACAATATCATCTACTTGTAATTTATAAGGAATATTATTTACACGCTGTATTTCTTTTAATGATGTAGGTTCTCCCTGTAAATAAATTAAATCTTTACTTGGTACACAAGAAAAAAACAAGGGTAATAATAAGAGTAATAAAAAGAGTTTTTTCATATTAAATTTAATCTTCAATAACCACAAATATACTTTTTAAATGTGGTTTGCTATAATTTTATTTTATTTTCGTTTTTTATTTAAAATGATGCAATTAATTACAGAATATTTAAAATTTCTATTAAAATCTTCAAACCAACATGGAGTTCATTCTCCTTTTGTATATCATTTGGTCACAAAATGTTTTTATAAAAAAACAGATTCTAATTTATGGAATTCTTTTTTAAAAACAAAACGACAATTATTAGACAACAAAACAGTTATAAAAGTCACAGATTTTGGTTCTGGTTCTAAAGTTTTTAAGTCAAATGAAAGAAAAGTATCAAAAATTGTAAAAGTTGCAGGCATATCTACCAAAAAAGCGAAACTATTAATTCGTTTGGTAACATATTTTAAACCTAAAAACGTATTAGAAATTGGTACCTCTGTTGGTTTAGCAACATCAGCAATTATAATTGGAAATAATGAATCAAAAATAACAACATTAGAAGGTTGCCCAAATACTGCAAAAGTTGCTCAAGAATTATTTTTAGCAAATAACTTTAAAAACACACGTACAATTATTGGTGATTTCAAAAAAACACTCCCAAAAATAATTGACAAAGAAAAATTCGATTTTATTTATTTTGATGGTAATCATACCAAAAAATCAACTTTAGACTATTTTGATTTTTGTTTATCAACCATAAATAATGAATCTATTTGGGTTTTTGATGATATTTATTGGAGCCAAGAAATGAAAGAAGCTTGGCAAGAAATTAAAAACCACCCTAAAGTAAGAGTTTCAGTAGATGTTTTTCATTTCGGAATCGTTTTCTTTAGAAAAGAACAAGCAAAAGAACATTTTAAAATAAGAGCTTAAAAAAGATGTAATGGTTTAACTGTTAAATTGTGTAAATGTTTACTTATTCAACTTTTAAACTTTGTAACTTTGATACTTTAAAACTTTGCAACTATTTTATGAAAATATATACTAAAACAGGTGATTCTGGTACTACTGCCCTCTTTGGAGGTACAAGAGTAAAAAAATACAATTTACGCATAGAAAGTTATGGTACTGTAGATGAGTTAAACTCATATATTGGTTTAATCAAAGACCAAGAAATCTCAGAATCTGTAAAAGAATCGCTTTTAAAAATTCAAAATGAATTGTTCACTTTAGGAGCAATGTTGGCAACTCCTCCTGAAAAAGAAACTTTAAAATCTGGAAAAGAACGTTTGAATATCCCTAAAATTGATGAAAATTCAATTTTGTTTTTAGAAAATGAAATTGATAAAATGGATACAGAACTTCCGCAAATGACTCATTTTATTTTACCAGGAGGTCATCAAGCTGTGTCATTCTGTCACGTTGCAAGATGTGTTTGCAGACGAGCAGAACGTCTTTCTGTAGAATTAAATGACCAAGAAACCATTAATAATGACATCATAAAATACCTTAACCGACTTTCTGACTACCTTTTTGTGTTGGCACGAATGTTGTCTAAAGAC
>JBGCFX010000108.1:0-4435 GCA_045110395.1 Polaribacter sp. | reverse complement strand
ATCATGTACCTTTTCATTTTGTATGCCAAAAGAAAATGCTGTGCTTATGTAAATAAAACGATTTACGGTTTGTGGTAATTGCTCTAAAAGGTGTTTTGTAACTTTGTAATTTTGATTGTGAACCGTGTTTTTAGAATCGTTAGTACTTGCTAAATTTGTAGAGCCAGCACAATGAATAACAGAGTCAAAATTATATTTTTCTAGATTTTTTTTAGAAACTGTAGTTAAATCTGCAGTAATTACAGTTACTTTTTCTAAACATTGTTCTAAAGAAAAAGCGTTTAAAAAATCTGGTCGAGATTTGTCTTGTAAAATATTTATAAGTCGGTTTTTTGCAGTTTTTTCATTATTTCTAATTACTACAAAAAGATGATTTACAGTTTTGTCTACAATTGCTTTTTGTAACCATTCAAAAATAATATGGCTGCCAACAATTCCTGCACCACCAGTTAATAAACAATTCATTCATTTAATTTAGACTGTAAAAATACTTTTTAAAAATAGAAAACCTCACAAATTTGTGAGGTTTTAAAGTCTATTTCTAAATATTAAATTTATCCTTTATAAAAAGGCAATTTTACAATAGTTGCAGGAATCGCTTTTTTACGCACCTGAATATGAATTTGTGTACCAGATTTAGATAAAATTCTTGGTACATAACCCAACCCAATTCCTTTTTCTAAACAAGGACTCATAGTACCAGAAGTTACGTTTCCAATCACTTTTCCATTTCCATCTACAATATCATAACCTTGTCTTGGTATGCCTCTTTCATCTAATTCAAAAGCTACCAAACGTCTATCAGGTTTGTGTTCTTTTTCTTTAGCTAAAGCATCTGCATTTACAAAATCTTTGGTAAATTTTGTAATCCAACCTAAACCAGCTTCAATTGGAGATGTTGAATCGTCAATATCATTACCATACAAACAATAACCCATTTCTAAACGTAAGGTGTCTCTTGCAGCTAAACCAATTGGTTTAATACCATAAGCTTTACCAGCTTCAAAAACGTTGTTCCAGATTTGTTCTACTTCACTATTTTTACAGTAAATTTCGAATCCACCAGAACCAGTATAACCAGTTGCAGAAATAATTACATTATCAATCCCAGCAAAATCTCCAATTTTAAATTTGTAAAAAGGAATCTCAGCCAAATCTAAAGAAGACAAAGATTGCATAGCATCAATAGCTTTTGGGCCTTGAATTGCTAATAAAGAATAATCTTCAGATAAATCTCTTAAATCAGCTTTAAATTCTTCATTATATGTAGAAATCCAGTTCCAATCTTTTTCAATATTAGAAGCATTTACCACAAGCAAATACGTGTTTTCTTTAATTCTGTAACAAATTAAATCATCTACAATACCATTTTTTTCATTTGGGAAACAACTGTATTGTGCATCACCAATTTCTAGTTTAGAGGCATCATTAGAAGTCACTTTCTGAATTAATGCCAAAGCATTTTCGCCAGAAACTAAAAACTCACCCATGTGACTTACATCAAAAACACCAACAGATTCTCTTACAGTTAAATGTTCTTTGGTAACACCTTCATATTGTACAGGCATATTATAACCTGCAAAAGGAACCATTTTAGCACCTAAATCTTGATGTGCTTTAGCCAATGCAATATCTTTCATATATAGATTTCTTAAAATTTCTGCTAAATTATTGAAAAATTCGTAATAATCAATTACTAATTTTATGTTAATAAAAAAAAAAAAAAAAGAATAAATATTACATTTACCAAACAACCTCATAATATTATAAAATGAAGATTTTAAAATTCTTTTTTATCACTTTTATCGCTATTTCTTTAAATGGTTTTTCACAAACTCCAACCGATTTTTTATCAAAAGAGTTTCATAAAGAAAGACGTGCTGTTTTACGAGCAAAAATGCCTGCAAACTCAGTTTCTATTGTGTTTTCAAATCCTTTAAGAAATAGAGCTAATGATGTAGATTATGTGTTTCATCAAGACCCAAATTTTTATTATTTAACAGGTTATAGAGAGCCAAATGGAGTTTTATTGGTTTTTTCTGATAATCAAATTGATGAAAATGGAAAGTCTTATAATGAGGTTTTATATGTTCAAAAAAGAGATAAAAGAGCAGAACAATGGAATGGAAAGCGTTTAGGAACAGAAGGCGCAAAAAACGAGTTGTGTTTTGGAATGGCTTTTAATTCAGAAGATTTTTTGAGCTCAAATATCAATTTTAAAAAATTTGGTAAAGTTTTTGTAGATGGCAAATTTAAAGATGATTATAGAGATTTAGCAGGTGCAGATGTTTTTGATTTGGTAAAGAATTTCAAGATAAAAGCAGGTTACAACCCAGCTTTGTATCTCTCTAGAGTCAAAGAATATGTGTATAATAATATTGTAAATACACCAGTAGAAAGTAGTGCAAACGTAATACAGATAATTACAAGAATTGAAGGTAGATTCTCAGAAATTAAAGAAGATAAATTAATTAATGAATATAAAAAGGCAACTACCAATGATTTAAAAAAGGAAATAAAACAAAAAGTGACCATCGCTTTAAAACCTCAAACGAATATAGATGTAGATTTTTTTGCTACAAATTTGGCTGATATGAGAGAGATAAAAACGGCTGAAGAATTAAAATTATTAACCAAAGCCATTCGAATTTCTGCAGTTGGGCAAGTAGAAGTAATGAAAGCAATGAAGCCTCATATGTCTGAAACAGAATTGCAAGGAATTCACGAATTTGTTTACAAAAAATATGGTGCAGAATATGAAGGATATCCATCCATAGTTGGAGCAGGAAATAATGGTTGCATTTTACATTATATAGAAAACAACAAAACAAAAGTAGGTAATGATTTAGTTTTGATGGATTTAGGAGCAGAATACAGAGGTTATACAGCAGATGTAACTAGAACTATTCCTGCAAACGGAAAATTTACGGCAGAACAAAAAGCCATTTATGATATTGTGTATAAAGCACAAGAAGCTGGTATAAAAGCCACTGTTGTTGGCGGAAAATTCGGAGCACCAAATGCAGCCTGTTTAACAGAAATTAATAAAGGATTGTTCGAATTAGGAATTATAAAAACGATTGATGAAAAACACAATTATTTGCCTCATGGCGTTTCACATTATTTAGGTTTAGATGTACATGATCCAGGAACTTATAGACCTTTTAGAGCGAATTCAGTTATTACTGTAGAGCCAGGAATCTACATTCCAGAAGGTAGTCCTTGTGATAAAAAGTGGTGGGGAATTGCAGTTAGAATCGAAGACGATATTTTAATCACAGAAAATGGTCCTGTGAACCTTTCTGCAGAAGCACCAAGAACATCGAAAGAAATAGAAAAAATGATGGCAAAAAAGTCTGTTTTAGACGCATTTGTTTTACCAGACTTAGATAAATAATGAGCAAAGAACAACCCAACAATCCATTGCATGGCATTAAATTAGCCACTATGTTAGAAGAACTTTTTAAAGAGTATGGTTGGGAAGAGCTTGGTTATTCTTTAAATATTAATGCATTTAAAAACAACCCAACTTATAAATCTTCTTTAAAATTTTTAAGAACTACACCTTGGGCTAGAGAAAAAGTAGAACAGTTTTATTTAAAAAATATGATTAATTGATAAATTTTTTTTAGAATTTTTTATTCTTTTCCAATACTATCAATTTTACTTTCCTTTTTATTTGGAAACCGTTTAGAAACTCTTTCAATAATTTTATCTCTATTTTGAGCCCATTTTGGATAAGAAACCCAGTTATTTATTTCTTTAAATTTTGGATAAAATGATCCACCTTCATATTCCCTTAAAATTTCTATTTCTTCCCATTTTTCATTGATTTTTTCTGAATAAATAATTTTATTATGACTAATTTTTTTTGATTTCCAACCTAAACGTTTGTCTCTTTGATTTCTCATTATTTTACTAATGATCATTATCGTAACGAATAAAATAAATATAGGAATATACATATTATGCTTGAATTATTCCAAAAACTAATTCTTTAGTCAAAGGCTTACCATTTGCAGTTTTTTTTATGTTTTCAAAAGTAAAAACAAAATTACAACCTGCTTTATAATCAGAACAGCCATAAGCCGTTTTTCCTTTTAAAATCCTTCCTTTTTTACATTTTGGGCAAGGTATTTTATCATTTTGTGCTGAACTTGTTTCAGTACCTTTTTTATGCTCCAATTTTAAAGCAAAGTTTTCATCAAAACGAATCAATCCTTCAACTTTACCAGAAGTAGTTGTAAAACCCTTTAAATTGGTGGTACAGCCTTTGTCAATCAATCTTATTAATTGATTTTCAGAAACTTTCTTTCCGTAAATTTCAAACGGAATTTTTAAATCACAATTATTTTTATACTCAGAACAACCAAAAGCAGAAGATCCTTTTAATAAATGTCCCTTTTTACACTTTGGACACGTTTTTCCTGTAACA
>JBGCFX010000107.1:0-9651 GCA_045110395.1 Polaribacter sp. | reverse complement strand
CACTCTGAAAAACGATTTCTCTTAAATCTGGAGTTCTAAAATACAGATACATAATCATAGAAAACAAGGGCAATAACATAAAAAAAAGTGCATCTTGTAAAACTTTTAAACTTATGGGTCTTTGGTAAAAATAAAAAGCAGAAACCCCCAAAACTATGGGGCCACTTAGATTAAAAAGTACGTTTTTCCTTAAAGACTCTCCTTCAGGAACTTGCGTAAATATTATACCAATTAATAATAAGAATAAATATAACAAGTATTGTATAGAAAAAGATTGTTTAAACCTACCCGTTAATAGACCTAGCGACAAAAAAAGAATAACTAAGTATTTACCTGTTTCATAAAGAATAAATCCTCCTGTCATCCTAACAAAAACTTCTCCTCCAGCAATATAAGCAGCAAAAAGAAATGCAACTTCATTTTCATTTCCTTTAGTAATTATTATATATGCTGGAACCAATATTACAACAAGACCAAGTAAATTTGGAAAAAAAGGGAGAGTACCTAAAAAGCCAAAAGCCAAATGAATTGCAATAATTTTTGTTTTATTATTTAATATGAAATCTATCAAAATTTATAATAAAGTTTTAGTACTGTATTCATAAAAGCTTCTTTAGAATACTTATTAATTATAGTTTTATTAAAATTTTCTTTAAATCTATTTTTCATAGTATCTGAGTTTACTAACTCATTCAATTTTTCAGAAAATGATAAAAAATCACCAGAATCTACTACAAAACCAGACTTATTGTTATAAACTACTTTAGCACATTCTCCAACATTTGTTACTATAACTGGTAATTTTGCCAAACCATATTCTAATAAAGACAATGGTAAACCTTCAGATTTAGAAGACAATACACCTATAGTTACTTGTTGTAAAATATTAGAAATATCTAAGCAAGCACCATAAAAAAAAACATTTTTTTGTAGTGATTTTTCTTCTACCAAATCTAAAACTTTTTTTGAATAAAAATCGTCTTTTAACTCCCCAATTAAATGCAAGGTCCAATCACCATTTCTCTCTAAAAATAACTCGAATGCATTTATTAAAGTTATGTGGTCTTTTTGCTCTCTAAAAGCTGCTAAATGTACTATTCTTTTACTTTTATCACCTTTTAAAACTGTTTTAGGTTTTACCATATGAAATTCAGCAAAATTATTAATAAATAAGACTTCTTTACAATATAGATTAACTTCTGACCATTTTTTTAGTTGAAAGTTTACAGAAATAATCGCCTTAAAAAAATATGAGATCTGTTTTAACGGAAATAATCTTCTCTTTGATAAATCTTGGCTTAACCCAAAATGATCATGCCAAATAATTTTTACTTTAGGGTATATTAACTTCATAGAAAAAGCAAAAAAATAAGAAGTTGCATGTGCATGGATAATACTTATTTTATGTTTTTTAATATATTTTTTTAATCTAAAAATAGACTTTATATCGATTACAGATTTTCTATCTAAAAAAACATACCCAATATCTTTATTAATATTTTCTTTTAATTTGCCTTCTAATCTTGTTGCACACAAATGAGAGTTTATGTTTTTATCTTGTAGTGAATTTGCAATATTTACTGCCAAAACTTCAGCACCACCAGTGTTTAATGAATCAATAAGTTGTAGTATGCCTAATTTCTCCATTAATTTAATAACTTTTTAATTTCTGATTCAAATTTGTTTAATGTATATTTTTGAGACCATAGCTGAGCTTCAAGTACCTTTTTTTGATACGTTTTTTCATCATTAATTAAAACTTCTATTCTTTCTGATATTTCTAAATAATTTACATCAGCATTTACCAAGATACCTCTATTACCTTTATCTACCATAAATTCTACGCAAGAAACTTTTGTAGAAATAGGTAAACATTTCCAAAACATAGCTTCTGCAACCACTTTTGGCCACCCCTCAGATTTAGAAATAAATAGTAAAAAATGAGCCCCTTGATAGGCTTTTTTTACATCCTCTTTTGTTTTATTTCCGTGTAAAAAGATATTTTTTTCTAAAGATTTTTCTTTTATATATTCTTTTACCTGTTCAAACTCTTCTCCATTACCAAACATATCTAACTGAATATGATAGTTTTTACTTAATAAGTTTTCAATGGTTTTCACACTCAGCATTGGTTGTTTTCCTTTAGAAAACGCACCTACAAAAATAAAGTTAATATATTTTGAAAAATCTTTTTTTGGTACTTCTGTAATTTCATCAACGGCGTAAGAAGCTGTAAAAAATGGAACTATATTTTTAGATTGATGCTCCCATTTTCCATACACCAAAACTTTACAATTTTTAGTTAAAAATGTATTAGATAATATCCACTTTTGAATCCTATAACTTAAAGGTTGATCACTTTTAGGATCCCAATTACCAGCATATTTAACTGTTTTTGGTTTAAAGGGAAAAAATATTTGAACGAAACAACCTAATAAACCTATATTTCCTGGGCATCTTAAATGAATGTGATCTGCCCAACTCATTGCTTTTAAAATCTTTATAAAAATAATCGGAATTAAAAAAAGAGATTTAATTTGATTAGAAATAGTAAGTATATTAAAACTTGGTATTTTAGATATTGATACATTATTATGCAAATATTTATCATCAATTTTAGAAATCTTAGCAATAGAAATTGGTGCTACAATTTTAATTTTACCAACGTATTTTGCCCATAAATTCATTTCTCTTACATAAGGTTCATAAGCATATATATTTACTTCTTTTACTTTATGAATTGCATGTGTTATAATGGCAAATTTCATGTTTATTTTAAATTAAAATAATCTTCTAATAGTTCTATATTTTGTCTTTCTCTATCATCTTTTTTAAATATCATTACAATGCCTTTTGCTAAAACTGTAGATTTTAAAGATGTAGAACTGTATAAAAGATCTATATATTTAGTGAGTCCAAATACAATTCTAGACAAAAATAAAGCTATCATTCTTAAAAATCGATTCGAAAAAAGTTCAATAAAAAAAGAAGAATTAGCGTTTGCTATTGTAGCTGCTTTGCCTTCTGGAGCTTCATAATAAATTAATTCAGATTTTTGAAACAAACTTCTTAAACCTGTAAATGTAAATCTAAAAAAGTCGTAAGGTGGACTATGATATTGAAAATTAAAAGGTATTTCTATCAAGATTTCTCCATCAATCTTAGTAACTCTTTGAATCTCATTTGCTACTTCCCAAGGCTTAAATGTGTGTTCTAAAACTTGAGAAGCAACAACCAAATCGAAACTTTCTTCTTTAAACGGTATTTCATGTGCATCAAAAACAATATCTGGTTTAAATTGTAAATGCACATCCGAATTTATTACTAAAGAATTTTTAAAAACTTCATTATAGTATTCAACTTTATCCCCAGAACCAATAACTAGTATGTTTTTGTTGGCAAACTTCTTACTTAAATTATTATATCTTTTCTTTTGAGTAAAATCTTTAGATAAAGCAGGTAGAAGATTTTTTCTAATATTATTTTTTAAACTATTTTTTCTGTATGAAGAATTTTGAGTTGTAAATTTTACACTTAAAATGTCTTTAATTGTAAAAATACTTTTAGACTCATTAATTACAACTGGTATTTTACTTTTTAAAGGAAATTTTGTGTTACAACTAAAAATAATTTCATCATTAGAAATAGATTTTACTTTAGAACCTGTTATAGGGTTTACTAAATTTTCTTTAATAAAGGCTTCTTTAGTCATCTATACTTAAATTTGTTGCGTTTTTATTAAAGATTTATAAAACGCTATATTTTGGTTTACAATACTTTTATAACTGAATCTTTCTAAAATATCTTTTCTTGCATTTTGTCCAATGTTTCTTGTCAAGTCTTCATTTGTTAATAGCTTAATTACACTTTCAGCAAGCTCATTAAAATTATATGGATTTACTAAAATAGCGGTTTTATTATTGATTACTAATTCATTTGCAGGTCCAACATTGCCTAAAACTAATGGTTTCCCCATAGACAAAGCTTCTAGCCAAGTTAACCCAAAAGACTCCATGTGTGAGGGATACACACAAATTTTTGATTCTGAGATGTATTTTGGAATCAATGCATTAGATACTTGCCCCAGAAACTCAATATTATCTTTTACATCATCAAAAATAAAAGTTTTAAGATATTCTTTATATGATTTATGGTTTTCTACCCAATCATTACCAATAATTTTTAGTTGAATATCTGGTATTACCTTTTTAATAATTGGCATTGCTAAGACCAATTGTCTTATTCCTTTTTTTTCACAAACAGTACCAACAAAAAGTAGTGTATTAGTTAAATTACTATTGTTATTTGGAGAGAACTTATCTGTATCAATACAATTATAAATTGTCTTAAAATTAAAATTAGATTTTAAATATTCTTTTGTTTTTTTGCCTACATAATTACTTACAGCAACATATGCGTCTGCTTTTTGAAAAGATTTCTTTTCTTGAAAACTTCTCCAAAATGAAGTTTTTGTACCTAATTCTTTACTAAAAAAATGATGTCCTCCATGCAAACGTATCAATTTAGTATAAGAAGTTTTTTTAGGAAAAAAAGCAAAACCAAGTTCACTACCTTCAAGAACATCAATCTTTGTTTTGTTATTAATTTCTTTGAGTTTGTTAAGAATACTTTTTGAATGTTGATAGAATTTGGCGAATTTCCATTTAGATTTTGGTAAACGAAATATTTCGATTTCATTTTCTTCTGTAAACTCATAATCATAGTTATTATTAATGCCTACAACAGAAACTTTTATACTTTTTTTTATGAGCTCATTTGCTAAAAATTGAACAAAAGAACCAATTCCACCTCCATTTAAGTTTGGCTTAGGATACAAGCTAGTAAGAAAAACTATATGCATTTTAAAACTATGTTTTTTAATACTTCTGCATTTTTATCTAAGGGATGTAATGCAATTTCTTTTAACCATTTTTTTCTATCCTTACCAGTATTTTCTGGGTTTTTTATTGTAAAAAGCACTTTTTCTGAAATTTCATTTTTACTATTTATCCAACCTACAGCTTCAAGGTTTTTCATACTTCTAAAATGTTCAAATTCAAAAACATCTTCAACTTTAAGTAACGTTTTTTTAACAGGGTTGTAATTTAAGTATAAACAAGGTGTATCTAAAACAGCTGCATCATGAGCCATTGTACTTCCAAGATTTATAATTATATCAGAATGCTTAATTGTATTTACCAATAATGTATTGTCATTAAAAGTTGGGTAAATAGAGATAAAAGTATCATCGTTTTCTATTTCTGTTTTCCAATCTGGTTTAATAGAAAAAACTAGATTTTTATAATCTTCTAAAACTTTTTCAAATCTATTAGATTTATCTACAGGGCATTTTCTAAAAATAATTTGTGGCCTATTTTCTTCGTCTATTTTTTGAACTTCTTCGCAAATATCTCTTAAATAATCTGCTTCATGAGGTGACAATAAATCATTACCTGAGAAACAAATTGTTTTTTTGTTTTCATCTAAACCATATCTACTAAAAAAATCTTTTTTTTCTAGGTAGTTATTTTTATCAAAATAAAATTCGAACTGAGGAGTTCCTGTAATAAATATTTGTGATGAAGAAACTTCGGTATGCAATTTTAATAATTGACTTTTCATTAATTCTGACCAAACATAATAATAATCGTAACGAGATATTAACCTACCTTTTGGTATGTTATCCCAAGAAAAAATTACAGTTGCAGTTTTAATATTTAACTTTTTTGCAGCTGCTATTACTGGAGACGCTATTGGTGCTCTCTGATGTAAGTTTAAAACAAAATCTGGTTTAATTTCTAAAAGTTTCTGTCTATTTAACTCTGTACTTTTATGTTTTAAAATTTCTTTATCATAAATTTTATCAAATTTTCTAATTGTTTTGTATGATTTTGATAAAAAATAGCCAAATGATTCTGCCAAAAAATACAAAGTTTTTCTTCTGATTCCTTTTTTACTTGGAGTCCAAAAACTTAATATTGTATTATTATTTAAAACTTTTATATTCCTTACTAATCTAGCGTAAGCTAAAGACTCTCTTAATATTCTTATTCTAGAATTCTCTATAAAATAAGGTATTTCAGAAAAATGTTGAATTTCTGGTTTAATATTTTTTATTTCTTTAATGGCAGAATTCGATAATTTATGATATATAATAATATTATTATTTTCATTAATTAAACTACTAACAAAACTAGAAAACAAGTAATTTCTAACTCCAACACCATCTGGTACTATAATTAAAATTTTCATCCTTTAAAATTTAAGTCTTCTTTAGTATCTATATCTAAACTTTTTTCTTCTGTCATCTCAAAAGGAATCGTATTATTAGTGATGAGTTTCTTAGTCTTTAAGAAATCTTGTGTTTTTATAATATAAATTGCTCCATTAGATCTGTATGCTTTAGGAAAACCTTGCCTTGGCATAAAAGGGAGATTATTGTCTATTAAACCTTCTAAAAACCCACCTTTGTTGATAACAAATGATTTGAATGGATGGTGATTAACATTACAAACACTAATTAAAGAATCTGCTTTTGAAGTTTTCATTAAACTAAATGCTGCATTAATATCTTCAAAATTTCTTAATGGCGATGTTGGTTGCAATAAAACTAAATAATTGTATTTTTCTTTTATATTTTCTAAAGCGTGGGTTAAAACAGGTTCTGTTCTTGAGCTAGATAAAGCTAAATCTATGGGTCTTTTTAAACAAATAACTTCTTTATTTTTTCCTGCTTCTTGTAATATTTCATCATCATCAGAAGACACAACAACATCTGTTATAAATTCAGATTGTAAAGCTGCTTCTATAGACCATTGCATAAGTGCTTTGCCTCTAAAATTGACTAAGTTTTTTCTTGTAATTCCCTCTGAACCACCTCTTGCAGGAATTATAGCGATTACTTTCATTTTATATTTTTCATTTTAAAATAGCTTCTAAATATCTTTTACCAAGCTGTCCAACCACCATCAATTACTAAATTATGTCCAATCATATGAGAACTAGAATCTGAAGCAAGATAAACAATTCCGCCTCTTAATTCATTTTTGTTACTCATTCTACCAATTGGATTTAGATTATTAAAACGTTCTAAAAATAAATCATCATGACCATCAAAAATACCACCAGGAGTTAAAGAATTTACACGAACACCTTTTTCTGCCAACCAAGTTGCTACATATTTAGTTAAAGCTACAACTCCATGTTTACTAACAGTATATGCAACAGGTTGCACAATCCCTGTTCCTGGATACATTTTATGATTTGGGCTAACAACACCATACAAAGATGCTATATTAATTATAGATCCTTTTCCTTGTTTTAACATTTGATTTCCAACTGTTTGACAACCTAAAAAAGTTCCTGTTAAATTTACATTCATAATAGAGTTCCAATCATCCAAAGAAAAATTCTCGAATGTTTTTTCATAAGCAGAAGTTTTTGTACTATTTGTATAACCTGCATTATTTACTAAAATATCTAAACTTCCTTCTTTATCAACAATTTTAGAAACTACTTCTAACCAATTTTCTTTATTGGTAACATCTAATTTTATAGGATAAATAGCATCATATTCTATTTTTGCTGCTTTCTCTTTACATTTTTCTTCATTGATGTCTGCCAAATAAACCTTTGCTCCATGAGAGGCTAAAGCTATTGCATGCTCAGAACCTAATAAACCTGCACCACCAGTTACTAAAGCAATTTTACCTGTTAAATCGAATAAATTATTGTCCATTTTCATTCATTAAAAATTCTACTAATTTAAAATCTAATTCTGTATCTATATCTATGGCTAAGTCTCTAGGAATTGGATGAATTCTACAAGTTGCATTAGACCAATGATCGTATTTGAATAAAGCCTCTCTTTTAATTACATAAACTGCAGGGGTTAAACTATATACATTTGGAGCTTCTTGTCTATTTTTTATGGGTTTTTCAGATTTTTTTACAATTACAGCTGTCCCATCTTCTTTTTCTTCCATCATATTAAAATATGGATTCCTTTCTGGCTCATAACCTGTTATTACTACATCTACATCTGTTTCTTTTGATAATGTAATGCAACTATCTATATGTTCTGGTAATCTTCTTGGTACAGTAACATCTAAATCTACTAAATGTGTAATTTTTACAGTATTCTTTTCTTCAAATTGTAAAACTAAATCTCTAAAAACTTCCCATTTTGATGCATTATCTGTTGCTAATTCAGCTTTTCTTTTATAGAGTTTTTCGTCTTTAAGATATTTGTTTGATAAGTCTAAAATTAAATCACTATCAGAAGAAATAATAATATCTTCTAAAAGTTGAGAAGATTTTGCACAATTTATGGTATAACTTAAAAGTGGCTTTCCTAATAAATCTCTATAATTTTTTCCTTTGACTCCTTTAGAGCCTCCTCTCATACAAATACTTGCAACTATCATATTTTAGTAAACTTATTATTTTTGTTCGATTTTTTTTCACTTTTTACCATTTTTAATGATTTTAGAGCTTCTTTTATGGTTGATAATCTTTCATCTCTTTTATTAATATTAGAATTTAAAAAGGTTTTCATAATACTAATAAACCTGTCATTCCTTTCTATATGTGCATATTTGAATGCTTCCCAAATTGGTTTTTGATGTGTCAACCAAGTAACTTTACTTTCTTTATAGTCCCAAATAATAGTTCCATTATCACCAACTATTTTACAAGTTCTAGAGAGTTCTTTTTGAAGATAATCTAAAGATATTGTGCCTAAAACTCCTTTTTTAGTTTCAATAATATTTAGAGAAACGTCTTCAGTTTCTATTTCTAAATTGCTGATTTGTTTATTTTTACCAAATATATTTTTGATAGGTCCCAAAAGCCAATTTACATAATCAAATTCGTGAATTAAATCTAACATCACTCCACCACCCAAAGCTTTTTTAGCACTCATTCCTTCTCTGTAATCTTGATTTGGTCTCCAATCTGGAAGATATTGACCAACTTCAACCTTAAAAGAACAAACTTTACCTATTGTATTTTTTTTTAAGAATTCTTTGACCTTTAATAAACCTAAATCGAAATGCAAATCATAACCAACTGTTACATTTAAGTTCTTTTTTTTAGTGATTTCTTTAATTTTATTGGCTTCTTTAACAGAATGAGAAATCGGTTTTTCTAAATAAATATTTAGAATATTAAACTTAGAAATTTCTAAAAAATCTTTAAAATGATTTGCAGTTGGGGTTGCAATAATTGCAGTGTCAAAAACTTCCTTTTTACAAGCTTCATCTATAGATTTATAAACTTTTAAATGAGGAAATTCTTCTAAAATAGTTGCGTTTCTTCTAACCAAAGAAATATCTTCATATCCTAAAGATAAGATATTTTTTAAATGTCTTTGACCAATAGAACCCAAACCAACAATAAGTATTTTTTTAGACAAATTTAAGTTTTAAATATCTTGAAATTGTTTTTTTCTTTTTTTTTTCCAAATATCTTGAGAGTTTAACAAATGTAAGAAAAGCTTGTTGCTATTTCTTTCTCCTAATTTAGAAATAGAAACTGAAGACGTTTCTCTAAATATTGTTGAAACTAAAAATGGAATTTTAGGCACAATATCTTTAGATTACCTCAAAAAAGAACTCTCAAGAACGTGTAAAATATTTGGTGATAATGGAA
>JBGCFX010000106.1:0-7190 GCA_045110395.1 Polaribacter sp. | reverse complement strand
TCAGTAACTTTTATAGTCCAAACAAATTCACTTGGCGGGTTATTGCGTAATTTTCTTGGAATTTTTACTGTGAATCCTTCATCATTAGCGTTCCATTTTAAAGGTTTGTTGTAACCTAAAAAGGTTACTTTACTTCCTTTTGTTGGTTGATGTGCATTAATTGTAATGGTTGCTGGCATTACTTTTTCATCCTCTTTTGCCATATAAAAGAAATATGCATTTCCGTTTTCTTGCTGAGTCATGCAGATGTTATTTTCTTTAAAAGGCGCTAATGTATTGCTATTGTATATAGCTTCACTATTAATGTTCATCCAATTTTCGTAATCTTTTAATAAACGATACGCGCCATCTTGCCATTCTCCATCAGGTGTTGGCGCAATATTTAGTAATAGATTTCCGCCTTTGGCAACAATATCTACCAACATTTGCACGCCTTTATGTCCAGACATATAAACGGCATCATGCGTATACGCCCAACCACCGCCAGAAATAATGCAAGATTCCCAAGGATATGGTAATTCTTTTTCTGGAACACGATTTTCTGGAGTTAAGTAATTCTGGTTTTTACCATGTACAGCCCTGTCAACAACAATTAAACCTGGTTGTTTTTCTCTTGCTTTGTCAACCAATTCATCCATTCTAATATCTTGCGATACCATTCTGTGTTTTATAAATCCATTAGCAGCTTTGTTTTCTGCAAATTTTTCTGCGTAATTTTCATCAATATTTTGCTGATCTCTTTTTTTAACCCAACCACCATCGAGCCAAATAATATCTACATCGCCATAATCTGTTAATAATTCTAATAATTGGTTGTGTGTAAATTGCACAAATTTTTCCCATTTCTCTGGATATATTGCTGGATCGTAATTTACATTTCTATCAAATGCTGGCCAATAAGGGTCCCAATAACTTTTATGATTCCAGTCTGGTTTAGAAAAATAGGCACCAACCCACATATCTTTTGCTCTAAAAGCATTAAACAATTCTTTGGTAATATTTGCTTTCGGATGTGAACTAAATGCACATTCTGAATCTGTTACTTTATAATCGGTGTATTTAGAATCGAACATCGAAAAACCATCATGATGTTTTGTTGTAAAAACCATATAACGCATTCCTGCATCTTTGGCAGCTTTTGCCCATTTTTCTGGATCGAATTTTATAGGATTAAAAGTTTTTTTTAAGCCTTCATATTCTTTCACATATTCGTTATAATTACTCGGGTTTTTTCCTTTTTTACGTTCACACCAACCATAATCTTCTGGGCAAATAGACCAAGACTCAACAATACTCCATTGGCTATATGTACCCCAATGCATTAATAATCCGAACTTAATATCTTGCCATTGATCTAATTTTTTTAAAACTAACGGATCAGTTTCCGGCACATAACGATCATCCTCTAAAATAGCTTGTGAAAATGTGTTTAAAGTAATTGAAATTAGCAATAAAAAGAGAAGAGTTTTTTTCATTTTTAAAAATTGTAAGTTGATCTATTAAAATAGAATTTTTTGATGTAGCTAAGTTAAATGAATTTAAGCAGAGAATCAAGTCAAACAAAAAAGGAACTACATTGCTGTAATTCCTTTTTTTAATATTCTTTAAAAATGATTTTAGAAACTTATTTTTTTAAAATTTTATCAATAAAAGGAATATCCTTTTTATACAACCAAAGTACAATGGCACTTAGCACAAATATTAAAATGGCGGTGTAAAATAAAACACCATTATCACCATTTACCTCAATACCAATTTGAGTAAGATGCATCATTATTGCGCCACCAATAATGCCAAGCGTTAATGTTGCGCCTGCCCAAGCTGTTTTAGGAATTAATAATAAAATACCAGCAATTAATTCTAAAACACCAATTCCGATTCTTCCAAAAGGCTCTAAGCCAACTTTAGAAAAAATATAAACACTATCTGGATGTGCGGTAAACTTAAAACGTAAAGTTTGAATTAAAATAACTGCAATAATAATTCGTAATGAAATTTTTAAATACTTTTGAAACATGGTTATTGATTTTTATAGTTTGTAGTTTAAATTGTTAAATCCTTACAAAAAAATATTTTTTTTAAATATAAATAAAAAAAGGAATTACATTTAAGTAATTCCTTTTTTTTGTAATTCCTGTAAAAATTATTTTAAAAGATGCTGAAAACAGTTCAGAATAATAAATTCTAAATAATTTCTACAAACAAACCTTCCTCTGTTTTAGATACTTTAGCAACTTCCTTTTTAGTTAAACCTTTAATAGTTTTATCCCATTTTTTATTTGATAAACCAGATTGTGTTTTCAAATCGTTTAAATCTATTTTTTCTGCTTTTGTAATAATGGCAAGTAAGTCTTTTTCCTCAGCAGTGAGTTCAACATCTGCAACGATTCGCTGCTCTGGTCGCATTTGTGGGAAGAATAAAACTTCTTGTATCGATTGATTGTTTGTTAAAAACATAATCAAACGATCCATACCAATTCCCATACCAGATGTTGGAGGCATACCATATTCTAAAGCTCGTAAAAAATCTTCATCTATAAATTCTGTAGCTTCATCATCACCTTTTTGTGCTAGTTTTAGTTGATGTTCAAAACGTTCACGTTGGTCAATTGGGTCATTCAATTCAGAATATGCATTTGCAATTTCTTTACCACAAACCATCAACTCAAAACGTTCTGTTAATTCAGGGTTGTCTCTGTGTTCTTTACAAAGAGGACTCATTTCTTTAGGGTAATCTGTAATAAAAGTTGGCTGAATGTAGTTTCCTTCACATTTTTCACCAAAAATTTCATCAATTAATTTTCCTTTCCCCATTGTTTCATCAACCTCTATATGCATAGATTTTGCAGCAGTTCTAATTTCATCTTCTGTTTTTCCATTAATGTCAAAACCAGTAAAATGTTTTATAGAATCTGCCATTGTAACTCTTGCATAAGGAGCTTTAAAATCTATTTTATGTTCACCAAAAGTTGCTTCTGATGTTCCATTTACAGCAATTGCACAATGCTCTAAAAGTTGCTCTGCAAAATCCATCATCCAATTGTAATCTTTGTAAGAAACATAGATTTCCATGGCAGTAAATTCTGGATTGTGCGTTCTGTCCATACCTTCATTTCTGAAGTTTTTAGAGAATTCATACACGCCATCAAAACCACCAACAATTAATCTTTTTAGGTATAATTCGTTGGCAATTCTCATATATAAAGGAATATCAAGAGAATTGTGATGTGTTATAAAAGGTCTAGCAGCTGCACCTCCAGGAATTGGCTGTAAAACAGGTGTTTCAACTTCAAAATAACCAGCATCATTAAAAAAAGAACGCATTGCATTAAACAATTTAGTACGTTTAATAAATACCTCTTTTACATGTGGGTTCACAACCAAATCTGCATAACGTTGTCTGTAACGCATTTCTGGGTCATTAAAAGCATCATAGGTATTTCCATCAGCATCAACTTTTGGCAATGGTAATGGTTTTAATGCTTTAGAAAGTATTTTAAACTCCTTAACCATTACTGTTTTTTCACCAACTTTTGTGGTGAATAAAGTACCTGTAATTCCTATAAAATCACCAATATCTAGTAATTTTTTATATACATCATTGTATAAGGTTTTATCTTCTCCAGTACAAATTTCATCACGATTAAAATAGACTTGAATTCTACCTTCACCATCTTGTAATTCAGCAAAAGAAGCTTTACCTTGAATTCTTCTAGACATTAATCTACCAGCAATAATAACCTGTTTATCTTCAGAAAAGTTTTGTTTTATTTCCTTAGAGTTAGAATTGATAGGAAATAAATCTGCAGGATAAGGATTGATACCCAAATCTCTTAATTTAGAGAGCTTTTCTCTACGCACAACTTCTTGTTCTGATAATTGCATTTTCTACTGTATTTAGTGTAAATTTTTAAAGACTGCAAAGATACAATCTTTAAAGAATTTAGCAATTACAGATTTCGATAAAATAACTATTAAATGTTGTAGAAATCACAAAACTTCGTATATTTGCGCGCTATTTTTTGTTGAAGTAGCATTTAGTTGTGTTGTTTTGGCACTTTTTTAAAAGTGTCGTGGTTTTGTTAACCAATGGAAAGCTTCCCTTAAATGGGACGCTTTTTTTTGTTTCAAAATGAAGTTTAATTTCTCTAAGTTCTATTAATTCTAAAATAGAAATTTTTAACAAGTAAAATCAGGCATTAAAGATAGTATCTAAGTCTATTTGTCAATTTTTGGGTATTATTAATTTTTTAATGCTTCTCAAAAACTTTAATTCCAGCTTTTATTTCTACATCTAAATGATTTTTTCTTGGCGTTAATGGGCAAGAATATTTATCATTATAAGCACAATAAGGGTTATAAGTATTATTGAAATTTAAAATAACAGTATTTTCTTTAGAAATATCTGTGGTGTAAACATTCATATATCTTCCACCACCATAAGATTCGTTGCCAGAAGTATCATCTGTAAAAGGTAAGAATAAGAGGTCTTTATATTTCTCATCTCTTGCATCATCTTGACTTTGGTAAATGGTTAATTCACATTCTTTACCATTTATTTTAAAGTTTAAAAGTCCATATTTTTTGTATAATGGTTTTCTGTCTGTAGTTGTTGCCATTTCAAAAGTAGGTGCATTTTCTATTTTTGTAAAATTTGCTTTTACAACAAAAGTAGAATCTACAGTAAAAAAGTCCAAGCCTTTAAAACCTTTTAAATCTTTCTTTTTTAAAGGTGATTTAGACGCATCTTTAAAACGTGCATTTTCTTTTTGTTGATACTCAGTATCGCCAACCAAAGCTCTTTTGCGTTGAGAATTACAAGAAAATATTAAAAATACAGAGAAAATAAGTGCTATTTTTTTCATCATTTAATTAGGATTAAAACCCGGAGTTTTTGGAGTTGTGTTGTAATTCTGAATTAATTTATTCGATAAATCTTCAAATTGATTGGTTTCAGAAAGTTTTTTTAATTGATTAGGATCAAAATTTCCTTTCAAGTAAATTACAGATGTTTTTGCTAATGTAGAATTAAAAATAATGGCTTGTGTAACTATGGCTCCTTTTTCTTTTACAGAAATTATTTTTGTTTTCTCCACAGAATTTGTTCTTAAAATATCTGTAAATTTATTTGCAGTTACTAAATCCATTTCTTGAATTAATGTTTGTTGTTTCACTTTAGAAATATCTTTAAAAGTAATAAATTTAAAATCTCTAACATTACCAAATAAACCATTTATTTCGGGAGAAATATTGGTTAACAAAGCTCTCATAAAGTTAGGAACCTGAAAAGCAGTAACCCCTAAATCTCTTTTATGATCGTTAAAAAAACTTTGAAAAGATTTAGAACTTCCGCAGGAAAAAAGAATACAAGTAACTAATAAAATAATTATTTTTTTCATATTCTAAAAATATTAATTTTTCTTATAATTAAAACTTGAATAAAAACCTTTAAAATTTTCATCTTTTACCTCATTATTATCAAATTTAAACCAAGTATTTTTAGTTTTTAATAAAACTGTTTCGATATATTCTTTATCTTTTGTACATAAATAATAAAAACCTTTTATAGAATCAATAACTATAGGTTTTTTAACCATTTTATAATCTTTACAGTCATTCTCTATATCAAAGAAAAACTCAATTCTTTCTTTATTATTAGCATCAGTCATAATAAAAGTCCATTCTCTGTCAACAAAACTCGCCTTTTTACCAGTCATTAGTGATAGTTTTCCTCCTTTTACTTTCCAGTTTGATGGATATTTTATAGAATATATTTCATTACTAAAAGTTTTCCATTCTATTGGTGAGTTGTTTTTTTGTGCGCAACAAAATAATGAAGTTACTAGAAATAGAATAGGAATTATTTTTTTCATAAAAATGTGAATTTCAAATCAAAAATACAACATTCAAAATATTTTATGTAGATTTGAAGCTCAATAAAGTATACAATGAAAACTGTCAGAACATATATTACCAATTTATTATGGATTAAAATCCATTTGAGTCGGTTTATTTGTGTGTTTTGATAGTATTAATTTAAAATATACAATTGTAAAAGTCCGACTATTTAGTCGGACTTTTTTGTTTAATAAAATTAAGAAATACCAAAATGAAAACACTTTTTAAAAATTACATAAACACTTTTAGAGGACTATCTAAAGAAGTTTGGTGGTTGGCGTTAATTACTTTTATTAACAGAGCAGGCACAATGGTAATTCCGTTTTTATCTCTATATTTAAATAAAAGCTTAGAGTTTTCTTTAGATAATGTTGGTTGGATATTATCTTTTTGGGGAATTGGGTCATTTATAGGAACTTGGATTGGTGGTAAACTCACAGATAAAATAGGCTATTATAAAGTGATGTTATTCAGTTTGTTTCTTACTGGGTTGTTTTTTATTCTACTACAATATGCTACAACTTTTTGGGAATTTTCTTTTGGTATTTTATTGGTAATGTTAGTTGCAGATGCTTTTAGACCAGCAATGTTTGTTGCTTTAAGTGCTTACAGCAAACCAGAAAACAAAACACGTTCTGTAACTTTAATTCGTTTGGCTATTAACTTAGGCTTTTCTGCAGGACCTGCAGCTGGTGGGTTAATTATTGCTGCAATAGGTTATTATGGATTGTTTTGGGTAGATGGAATTACTTGTGTACTAGCAGGATTTTTATTGTTACAAGTTTTAAATCCTAAAAAAGTAAAAGAATTAGATACTATAAAAGTAGAAAATCCCAAATCTGTATACAGGGATAAGGTATTTTGGGTGTTCTTTTTAGCGATGTTTATTTTTGCATTCACCTTTTTGCAATATTTTTCTACGATGCCTTTGTATTATAAAGATGTAAGATTGATGTCAGAATTAGAAATCGGTTTGTTAATGAGTTTTAATGGTTTTTTTATTTTTGTTTTTGAAATGCCATTGATA
Source organism: Polaribacter sp. (assembly GCA_045110395.1). Lineage (GTDB taxonomy): Bacteria > Bacteroidota > Bacteroidia > Flavobacteriales > Flavobacteriaceae > Polaribacter. Next base: position 265 of record JBGCFX010000106.1, on the reverse strand, counting down.
AAATGGTTAGAAGATGCTAAATACTCTAAAGTGAAATTAATTGCATTGGGGCTTTTTTTATTGGCTCTTAGTTTTTTTGTACTCAATTTTACAAGTCTTTTTTGGATTGTCATTTTTGGGATGTTTATAATGTCTGTTGGAGAAATGATTGGTTTACCATTTTCTAATTCTTTTGCTATGGACAGAGCAAAAAATGGAAACCAAGGAGAGTATATGGCATTATACAGTATGGCATTTGCCTTTTCACATATTTTTAGCCATAATT
>JBGCFX010000105.1:0-8507 GCA_045110395.1 Polaribacter sp. | reverse complement strand
TTACATCTACATATAAACCTTTACCATCTAAAACTTGCTTAATTTTTATGGCTTTCTGTATTGCTTTTTCTTCTGAAAGTCCTAAAATAGTTTTTGCCGCTTTTTTGGGTTCGTAAGAATCTGACTGTAAAAAATACAAATGTGTATAAATAGTAGCATGTGGGTTTTTTAAATCTACATAAATACTATCTTGACTATTAGTTTGTGAAAACGCAAAAAAAGGAAGTAATAAGAATATCCAAAATGTTTTGTGCATAGCTAGTTTTGTTAAAAGCTTGTTAATACAAAAAGCAAATTTAAACCTTTTCATTTTTTAAGGGTCAAAGAAGTGTAACAAAAAATAATAAAATACAATAATGAAAAAAATAATATCAATTTTTGTTTTAGTAATCGCTTTTACTTTTACATCACAAGCACAAAAAAAAGGTGGAAAACCTTCTGCTGAAAAAATGCTTAAAAAAATGACAAAAGATTTGAATCTTACAACTGCTCAACAATCACAAATTATGCCTTTATTGACTGCAGAATTAGCAGACAGAAAAGAGATGAAATTGATGAGAGATAAAATGAAAAACGCTGGCGAAAAACCGTCTAAAAAAGAGCGTAAACAATTAAGAAAAGATAGAGAGGCAAAAGAGGTTGCAATGGATACAAAAATGAAAAGCATTTTAACAAAAGAGCAATATCTAAAAATGGAAGAAATTAAAGCTAAAAGAAAAGAGAAAACAAAAAAACGTAAAAGAGAAAATCAAAAATAAAAACTAGTTTTGGGTTGATTAGTTTATACGAAAGCTCGGATTCTTAATTGAATTCGAGTTTTTATTTTATCATCAAAAAAAACTTAAATAACTATTAAATAAGCAATTAAATTAAACCTTTCTTCTTTTTAATAGTCTTAGATATATATAAAATAACTTTTAAAACATATTACAATGAAAAACTTAATAACGATTTTAGTAATGGTATTTGCAATTTCTTTTGCAACAAATGGGCAGAAAAAAAGAAAAATGCAAAAGCCAAATTTTACAGCAGAACAGCACACAAATTTGGCAATTAAAAAAATGACTTTATCTTTAGATTTATCAGAAAAACAGCAAAACCAAATCAGACCACTTTTAATGGCTCAAATAACACAAAAAAAAGCTGCATTATCAGAAAGAAAAGAGGCTAAAAAAAATAAGAAAAGACCTACTTCTGATGAAATTTATGCGATGAAAAGCAAGCAATTAGACAATCAAATTATGATGAAAAACAGAATGCAAGACATTTTGAATAAAACACAGTTTGAAAAGTTTGAGAAAATGCAAAAAAGAAGAAAGATGATGGCAATGAAGAAAATGCAAAAAAGAAAAGGTGAAATGCAAAAGAAAGGAAAAATGAAAAAACGTAAAAAAACAGAGCAAGGAAAATAATTTTAAGTTGATAAAATGATTCTAAAAAGCCCTAATTTCTAAATTGAAATTGGGGCTTTTTTATCTTATAAACTTGTAGTATTTTTAACGGATGAAAAAAAGAATACTATTCTTCCTTATTTTCTCTTTAGCAATCAACTTTTTTAGTCAAGAAAAAGAAAGACTAAAAAGCCAACCTTCTAAATTTCTATCAAAATCTTATTATAGCATTAATTTTGGTGCTATTTTTTATCCTTTTACAAATGATAATCTTATAGCTGGTTACAAAACAGAAAGTTTTAGTAGAAACTTTTTTTCTGGCAGAATGTTATTAGGACATAAAATTACACCAAGTTTAGGAATTCAATTTGGTACAATGAGACCTGCAGCTTGGTTTAAATACGATAATATAAACAATATTGGTTATGACAGAAGTGTTTGGATTAATGTATGGTCTTTGTCTTTAAAAAAGAATTTTAGTTTAAATAATAAATTCTCTTTATATGCAGAAGCTGGTATTGCAAATGTAACTAGAATTGGGTTCAAAATTAACGATATTCCTGTATACCCAAGTGCACATTTTGGGAGTATTATTTATGGTTTTGGTACTAATTATAAGTTAAGTGATAAATGGAGATTGTCTTTAAACGCAACCTTTGTTCCTGAAGCAAAAAAATACAACCAACCTGCTATTTCTCAAATATCTGCAGGTTTCGAATATCATATACAATCTTTGCCAGAAGAATTGGCTTTGGCTTATTCTGAAAACAAAAAGTACTTTTTTCCAAACAATATTTTACAAATTAGTTATGGTACAAGCAAAATTGGTTTTGGTTTAAATGAATTTTTTAGTGCAAATCTAAAAGTAGGCAATTTCGAGAGTTTTGGACTCCCAGTATTTTGGCTTGGAGAAGTAAAAGCCAAAAATACTTTCTCTGTTACTTACCAAAGATTATTATATAGATCTGAAAGAATTTTTTCTTTAGATTGGGGTGTTAATGTAACTGCTTTTAATACAGAAGTATCTAATGATTATATTTATGCGTTTTCAATTTTCCCAACATTGCGTTTTTATTTACTCAGAAAACCAGGGTTCGATTTTTACACAAACTACTCAATACTTGGGCCAACATATTTAACAAAAAGCAATATAGATGGTTCTATTACAGGACCAAAGGCTACATTTATAGACACTATGGGTTTTGGGGTTTTCTTTGGCAAAAAACGTAAATACAACTTTGAATTAAAAATTATGCACTACTCTAATGGAAATATTTTTACAGAAAATGCTGGAGTTGCAGTTCCCATACAATTTACCTTAGGAAAAACATTTTAACCATTATCAATTGTATTTTTACAATTTCTATGCAAAGAACAATCCGTACTTTTTCTGTTGATTTTATTACTGATTTTAAAAACAATTTATTGTCTTGGTCTCAACAATTCGAAACTGTTATTTGGTTAGATTCTAACAATTACAAACAACAATATTCTAGTTTTGATGCTGCTTTAGCTGTTGACGATTTTACATCGATAAAAACAGATTATTACAATGCTTTTGAGAAATTAAAAGAATACCAAACCATAACCAAAGATTATATTTTTGGCTACATTACTTATGATGTTAAAAATGATGTAGAACAACTTTCTTCTACTAATTTTGATGGTTTAGATTTCCCAGATCTGTATTTTTTTCAACCCAAAAAACTCATTTTAATTAAGGGAGATACTATTGAGTTTCAGTATTTAAAAATGGTAGATGATGAAATTGATGCAGATTTTAAAGAAATACAAACTTTTAAGAATCTAAAATCCAAAATTCCTAAGAATGACATCAAAATAAAACTTAGAATTCATAAAGATGAATACCACTCTAAAGTAACCAAAGTTTTAGAACATATAAAAAGAGGAGATATTTACGAAGCCAATTTTTGTCAAGAATTTTATGCAGAAAACAGTGTTATAAATCCCTTGGAAGTTTACAAACATTTAAACAAAATATCTGAACCACCTTTTGCATCCTTTTTAAAAATGGATGATAAATTTGCCTTATGTGCATCACCAGAAAGATACCTTAAAAAAGAAGGAACTAAAATTATTTCTCAACCTATAAAAGGTACTGCAAAAAGATTGGTTAGCGAGTTTGACGACCAAAAATTAGCAAATGATTTAATGCGAGATGAAAAAGAACGTGCAGAAAATGTAATGATTGTAGATTTAGTTAGAAACGATTTGTCTAAAACTGCCAAAATAGGGAGCGTAAAAGTAGAAGAATTGTGTAAAGTATATTCTTTTAAACAGGTGCATCAATTAATCTCTACAGTCGTTTCTGAAGTAGCAGAAAACGTACACCCAATTGATGTTCTTCAAAGCACTTTCCCTATGGGAAGTATGACTGGCGCTCCAAAAGTTTCTGCAATGAAAATTATAGAAAAACTAGAAGAAACAAAACGTGGTTTGTATTCTGGCACCATTGGTTATTTTACACCAGAAAATAATTTCGACTTTAATGTAATTATAAGAAGTATTTTGTATAATGAAGAAAAGAAATACATTTCTTATTCTGTAGGTGGCGCAATTACAGCAAAATCGATTCCAGAAAAAGAGTATGAAGAATGTTTGTTAAAAGCAAAAGCAATGAAGTATGTTTTGCTAAATTCTAAATAGACATACTTTTTTATCACTAAAAGAACCAAAAATGAAATTTAACACCAAAACAATTCACGGAGGTCAAAAGCCAGAAGAAACAACAGGTGCTGTAATGCCTCCTGTTTTTCTAACATCTACTTATGCACAAACAAGTCCTGGTGTAAACAAAGGTTACGAATATTCTAGAGGTGCAAACCCCACAAGAACAGCTTTAGAAAATAATTTAGCAGCCATAGAAAACGGAACAAATGGTTTTGCGTTTTCATCTGGCTTAGCAGCTATAGATTGTGTTTTGCGTTTATTAAAACCTGGTGATGAAATAATTGCTGGTGATGATTTATATGGTGGAACTTACAGAATGTTTACACGATTATTTCAAAAATATGGTTTAGAGTTTTCTTATGTTGATATGAATTCCGCTAACAATGTTGCTACAGCTATCACAGAAAAAACAAAATTAGTTTGGATAGAAACACCCACAAATCCGTTAATGAAAATTGCAGATATTAAGGCTATTTCATCCAAAGTAAAAAAAATAAACACAACTATTTTAATTGCAGTAGATAACACTTTTGCAACTCCATATTTACAACAACCTTTAAATTTAGGAACAGATATAGTTATGCATTCTGCTACAAAATATTTAGGTGGTCATTCAGATTTAGTAATGGGTGCTTTAATTGTAAAAGAGGCAAAATTAGCAGAAGAAATTCATTTTATTCAGTTTGCAGCTGGTGCAATTGCAAACCCAATGGATTCCTTTTTAGCACTAAGAGGTATAAAAACCTTACATATTAGAATGCAAAGACATTGTGAAAACGGAAAAGCTGTTGCTCATTTTTTAAAAAAGCACTCTAAAGTTGCAGAAGTATATTATCCTGGTTTTGAAAATCATCCAAATCACGAAATTGCAAAAAAGCAAATGAAAGATTTTGGAGGAATGGTTTCTTTCAGATTAAAAAATGAAAAAAGAGAAGAGGCTTTACAATTTTTAGAAAATACACATATTTTTACTTTAGCAGAATCTTTAGGTGGTGTAGAAAGTTTGGTAAGCCACCCAGTAACAATGACGCACGCTTCTATTCCTGAAACTGAAAGGCTAAAAATAGGAATTACAGATTCTTTAATAAGATTAAGTGTTGGTATAGAGGATATTGCAGATTTACTAAAAGATTTAGAACAAGCATTAAATGCATAAAAAAAGAGAGTCAAAATTGACTCTCTTTTTTAGTATTTGAATAATTAAATTAGGGGGATTACTCAAATGCTGTTTAGGGGATTTTTAATATTTTTAATAGAATAATGGTGTGCTAAAGTTTAGGTGGTATACCAAGCCAAACTGAATATCTACTAACCATTCATTATTTTTATTTTCAAAGACTTCTGCTTGCAACCCATCAATTTTATCAGAAAAGAAATATTGATAATTGAATTGTGTAACCAAATCTAATTTTTGTGATATTTTAAAACGAGTTCCTAAACCCATTTGTAAAGAAAAAGCTTGCCCTGCACCAACATCTAAAGCATTTTTTAAGGTATATTTTTGTGGTAAAACGTTAATATCATTTCGCCAATCTCCTAAATCTGAGGTAAGACCATTAGTAAATGAAGAGTATTTAATACCAAAAGTTAAAAATGGATTGAACCTGGTATCTGAATGTGGATACACAAATTGTTCTAAAGGTCTTAGAAAATATTCTAAACTTACACCTACACTTAGCATCCTAACTGTGCCTTTCATAGCTCTTAGTTTTTCTCCTTCAAGAGATTGTTTCTTAGCCCAATATCCATGGTGTATCAATTGTGTATTACCCAAGTAATGCAGCTCTGTTTTAACCATTAAATGATTATGTAACACGTTGTTAGGATCCCAACGTAAAGTTCGGTTGTAAAAACTAAGATAGTGAGCAACAGAGTATGATGTACCTTTGTTGTTAAATTCGCTTGCGAAATTTCCACGTTCTCCATAATCGCTTTGTAAACTAGTAGAACCAACAAACACACCAATATCATGCGTAAAATGTTGAGCCTTATTTTCTAGAATAAAAACAATTAAAAAAATAATTGTTATAGGGGTTTTCAAGATTTAGGGGTCTTAAAGTAAGTTTCAAATATATGGCAAAATTATATGAACAACAAAATTTTTCTATTCTTTTTTTATATTAAATGTTGGATTCAAAAAATAGTTAGCTCTTAATTTCATTTCTTCTGAATAGTAAATTATCTTTTCTGGAGGGGTTCTTGACAAGAAATTTCCTGTATCCCATTTTTTGTTATTATTGGTATCTATAATTGCTCTAATCGTATATGTTTTAGGCTCTAACAAATCGAAAACTAAAACCTCTTCTTTAGAGATAAAACGTCTTTCTACTAAGTTTTGATCTTTACCTTCTAACAACTCAATAATTATATTTTCTGATTCAGGATTTACGGCATTTAAAGTAATTCTACCATAATCTTCTATCTCTTTCGTTCTCAAAGAATACTTTAATGTATCGTTCTTATGCTCAAAAATATCTGATAAAGCTTCTGGTAAAAATGTTAATGAGTAGTTTTGTTCTGGTTTTTTATCAAAAATTAAAGCAATTTTATTCTCTTTTTTATCAATAATCGTTTTAAAAATTTTTGGGATGGTATCTTTATCAAACAAAGAAATTTTACTGGTATCTACATCTATAATTGGGTTATTTGCCTCTAAGAAAAAAGTATCTCTAAAATGCAAAGTTCCTTTTATGGACGAGTTTAAAATTAAAGAATCTATTTTCTTTTTCCTAAGCCTTACAGTAACAGTATCTCTAAAATTAGCATTCGAAACTTCAAAATTTAAAGAATCTACTTCTATTGGAGTATACCAATAATTTAGGGTGTCTTTGTCTTTTTCGAATTTAGAAATACTTTTAAAATCTTCTGGCACTTTAGATAAAACCTTTACGTTAAAATCTTTTACAGCTCCTTCATAGCCAAAAATTATTTTTCCTTTGGTTTCTTCTTTCGCTCTTCTAAATTTATATTCTTGGATTTCCTTGAATAAAGTAATTGATTTTTCTATAATACTGTCTCTTGGTAATACAATTGTGTCTTTGTAAAAACCAATTTTGTCTAGTTTTGGATCAAACAAATAATCGCTAGAACTTTCTTTTAAAGCAATCATTAAATACTTGCCTTCTCTTAAATTGGTAAGCTCAAATCTAGTAGTATCTAGGGTATTTGTAATATAATTGGGTTTCTTTTTAAACACAATAGAGTCTGTGTAAGAGCTATCAATCTTGTACAATAAAATATTTACACTTTTAGGTGTTTCCTTTAGAACAGCATCTTTTATACTTCCGATAGTTTTAAGAGAATCTATATAAGTTCCAGTAGAAAAAACGTATTTAAAACCTTCTAAAACATTGTTTTCGTTATTATCTTCTACAGCATTTCCGAAATTAAAAATGTAAGTAGTATTTTTCTTTAATGTATCTAAAATTTCTAATTTTAAAAATTTACTTGCTGTACCTTGTGGAGAGACAATTAGTGGATTTTTTAAAGGCGGAGAAACTACTAATTGTTTGTTTAAGTCTTTGAGTTTTATAAATTCGTTAAAATAAATCCTTACTTCATCTTTATCAAAATTAATAGTTTCATAAGGTGGGTTTGCAGTTACAAACAAAGGAGCCTCTTCATCTTTAGGACCTCCTTCTGGCCTACCAGTTCTAGCACAATTAGACAGAACAAGAATAGAAAGCGTAAAAAAAATAAGTTTTAAAAATGGTTTCACAAAAAAGTAATTTTATACAAATTAACAATATATTTTCGACATTAAAATCATAAAACTTTATTCTGTATATGCCATTGTTAAAACACTAATTTTAACTCCTTCTGCTTTTTGTAATTCTTTTGCACAAGCTTCTAAAGTTGCGCCTGTAGTAATAACATCATCTATTAATAAAATATGTTTGTTTTTTAATGTTGATGTATTTTTTATCTGAAATTTAGTGTCGTTATTCGTAAATCGTTCATATCTAGCCTTAAATGTTTGTGTTTTAGAAGTTGATGTTCTTTCTAAAACAGTTTCTACAAGTGGTTTTTGTAGGTAAAAACTGAGTCTTTCTCCAAATTTTGTAACTTGGTTATAACCTCTTTCTTTTAATTTCTTTGGATGTAAAGGAACTGGAATAATAACATCGATCTCAGAAAAATGTTGATTCTCTTTTAACATTTCTCCTAACCAATTCCCTATAAAAACGCCTACTTTTTCGTTTCCTTTGTATTTAAGTTCGTGAATTATCTTTTTGGTGATGCCTTCTTTTCTAAAAAATAGCAAAGCATATGCTTTTTCGATGGCAAATCTTCCATCAAAAATTCTTGTTACTTTGTTATCTTCATAACTGGTGAAGTTTGTCAATGGCAAATCGTGTCTACAAAATGTGCATAAATCTGCTTCATTGTCAAGTAGCTGATTGTCGCAATTTATACACAATTCAG
>JBGCFX010000104.1:0-4880 GCA_045110395.1 Polaribacter sp. | reverse complement strand
GGTATAAAAATTCTGCTTTTAAAGTAGCCACATCTACATTACTTGGGCATTCAGAAGCACAAGCTTTACAACTTAAACATAGATCTAAAACTTGTTTTAATTCTTGAGAATCAAACTTATTGGCAGCATCATTATTCGTTAAAACTTCGCGTAAGTTATTGGCTATTGGTCTGGTAGTTTCTTTCTCGTTTTTGGTTGCTCTGTAACTAGGACACATTGTTCCTCCAGCTTCTATAGGTTTTCTGCAATCTCCAGATCCATTACATTTTTCTGCCAGTTTTAAAATTCCTTCGCTATCAGAAAAATCTTGAATCGTTTTAATTTTTGGTTCATTTCTATCTATTTCATAACGTAGATTCTTATCCATAGGAAAAGCATCTGTAATTTTACCTTGGTTAAAAACATTGTTAGGATCAAATGCTTTTTTTATCCTTCTTAATAATTGATAATTTTGCTCACCAATCATTAAGGGAATAAATTCTGCACGCACAATTCCATCTCCATGTTCACCAGAAAAAGAACCTTTATATTTTTTTACTAATTCAGCAGTTTCTGTTGTAATTTTTCTGAATAAAACTACATCTGCTTTTTTCTTCAAGTTTAAAATAGGACGTAAATGCAATTCTCCAGCTCCTGCATGTGCATAATAAATGGCATCTTGTTGGTATTTATCCATTATTTTGGTAAACTCCTCAATATAATTTGGCAAATCTTCTAAAGCCACAGCTGTATCTTCAATACAGGCAACAGCTTTCATATCACCTACCATATTTCCTAAAGCACCTAAACCAGCTTTTCGCAAATAATGCACTTTTGGAATATCATTTCCATATACTTTTGGGTGATGATAGCCAAAGTTGTTTTTTTCTAAATCTAGAATTAATTTATCTGCTAAAATTTCTGCTTCTGCTAAAGTATTCGCAGAAACTTCTAACATTAAGACTGCTTCAGGATCTCCTTGTAAAAAGAATCGGTTTTTAGCCAGTTCACGATTGTTTTTTGTACAATCTAAAATGGCTTTATCCATTAATTCACAATTGTATAAATTATGATTCATTGCAGTTAAAGTTGCAATTAAACTCTTATTAATACTTGCAAAATGAGAACAAACCATAATACTTTCAGTAGGAGGTACCTCATCTAATTGTAAAGTAATTGATGTTGAAAAAGCCAAAGTTCCTTCACTACCAGATAAAAATTTTGCAACATTTATGGTGGGTTCTGTTCCTCCAAATAAATCTGAAGTTAAAAATTCATCAACTGCATACCCTGTATTTCTTCTGTGAATTTCTGGTTTTGGAAACTCTTTTTTAATTTCTTGTTGATTTTCTTCTGATGATAATTCTTCAAAAATAGATTTGTATATTTTTCCTTCTAAAGTATTTTCTTTTGTTTTTTTTATGAAATCAGAAGAAGTTATTTTTTTAAAGGTTGCTGAAGAACCATCACTTAAAATAGCTTCAATTTGTAAAACTTTATCTCTTGTAACTCCGTATTTTATGGATGTACTTCCTGATGAATTATTACCAACCATACCACCAATCATACATCTGTTAGATGTTGATGTGTTTGGGCCGAAAAATAATCCATAAGGTTTTAGAAAAACATTTAAAGAATCTCTAACAATTCCTGGTTGAAGTGTAATTGTTTTTGCTTGTTCATCTAAAGAAATAATATTGGTAAAATGTTTAGAAACATCAACTACAATTCCATCTCCTACACATTGTCCTGCAAGAGAAGTTCCTGCTGTTCTTGGTATTAAAGTAATGTTGTTTTTAGCTGCAAAAGAAATTAAGGTTGTTAAATCTTTCTCATCTTTTGGAAAAGCAACAGCTAAAGGAATTTTACGATATACAGAAGCATCTGTAGCATACAGTGTTTTGTGTAAATCATCGAATAAAATAGCACCAGAAAGTGATTTGTGTAAAATTTCTAAAGTAGGATTGTCAATCATTTGTAACTGAAAAAGTATCTAATTACAAATATCTGAATTTAATAATTGTTTAAAGAAGATAGTTAAGGAGTTTACATATTTTTATTGAATTGTTAAAAAAGAGATGAAAAATTTGTCGATTTTAATTTTTTATTAATATTCCGTGTTTATTACTTTTTTATAAAGTTTTAGTAATATCCAAAAGTTATTTTAAATCTTAATTCTATTTTTTAATAATTGAATTTATTAAGTTCTTAAAATTAATTATCTAATTGGTCATTAAATAGTAATAAGTAGTTCTACTTGTTTTTTTAAATAGGGTGTTTTTACTCTAAAAAAAATAATAATATCATCAGATATTTGTAGTGTAATCAAAAATAAAATATTCGATATTGTAGCTACTATTATTTATTTTTATTACATAGGTGTAACCTGAAAAACCTAATTTTAAAATAGAGTAAGGAATTTAAAAATAAATAAAATGGCAGATATTAATATTTCAATAAATCAAGAATCAGATACTTATACAATAACTTTAGATAAATGGGAGTGGACTGGCTTAAGTGTAAACGGAAATGTAATTAATCCTATAAATCAAGGTAATATTCAGTTTCAATATAAGCAAAGTTCTGCTGAAACAATTCATTTTATAGCAACAGCAAACCAATATATAGATCTTATAAATTCTGGTAATCCAATGTACCTTAAAGGAGCAAAGAATACTTATATATGTATAATAAGTTATCAAGAGACAGAAAACCCAAAAGAAGTTACTTTACATGGGGTGTTAACTACTGTTTCTGCTGCAATTCCTGGAGCAGAAAATAGCCCTTTAAGGTTTTCTCAAGGAAGAATGACAGGAACTTTTCAAGATTAAAACTGCATTAATTTAAAGGATTGCTTTTAAAACCTATGATATCAAAATATCATAGGTTTATTTTTTTATTGATAAGTTTAAGAGCAGAGTATAACGTTTATCAATTCTAAATAGGCAAGTTTTTAAATTTTGAATCACATTACATCACAATATCATTCTTCCAAACATAGGCTTCAGGGATATCTGTATCATCAATTAATTGTCTAATGTCTATTTCTATGCCTCTACTTAAATCTGTAATTGGTACATCATTTGGGCCACCTTCAAATGGGTTTTCTGTATTTTCCCCAATTTTTTCCATAGTATGAAAAACCCAAGCCAATAAAGCACTAAAAGGAATTGAAAACCATACAAAATGTTTTGCGATGAATTCTTGTACTAAATGTCCCCAATTTGTTCTTGATTGGTGTATTGCTAAATCTTCTATAATATGTTGCCCAATACTTTCAAAACCTTCCATAATTCCGAAAGGTAAAAGAATGATAAAAACCCAAACAAACATATAGTTTAGAGTTGCATATTGTCTTGGGTAAGGAAAGTTTTTAATACGTTCAGATTTTCCTTGTAATGTGTACAATTCTTTTAAAACATTCATCATTTCCATATGTCTAAAATGTTCAATTAAACCAGAATTCATTAATTCTTTTAAACGTTTAGATTGTATCCCTAATAACTGAGAAGGTTTGTTACCTTTTGCAAAAACTTCTGCATATTCTTCTTTTGTGATATAGGGTTTTATTGCATCTTCGATGTTAACTGTGTCTTCAAAAACTAAATAATGATTCTTTCTAAATTCTTTATTCGATTTTAGGTTTTTAACATGAGATTCCCAAGGTTTATCAGCTCTTAATTGATAACGTAAAGCAGTTAACCAAGCAATGTGTCTGTGTACCAATTCTTTTTTAATCTCTTTTAAATTGGCATTTAAAGGTGTTTTTTCAGAATGATGAATATCTATAAAATCTTTGACCATAATTGTCCAAGTTCTAGACGTATTTACAATGCCACCCCAAATTTTACGAGCTTCCCATAAACGATCATAAGAAGCATTATTTTTAAAACTGATTAAAAAAGAAATGGCTGTACCTAATACCCCTAAAGGCAACCAAGGTACATGCAACCATTTTAAGCCAACAATATCAAATAAAACTACAGGAATTGTAGCAATTAGTAAAAAACGGAAAAGATCTCTTCTAGTCCACTTTAAAACTTGCTTTATAGGAAATATTCTTTTAATGTACATAAAATCTTAAATCAATGTTAAAGTACCAAATATAACCTTTTTGAATTCATATATTTGTTAGATAACCAAATTTTACTACCAATGAAAAAAGCATTTTTACTATTCTTATTGTCTTCATTTACAATGATTGGTCAGCAAGTAGATTTATCTTATTATCTACCAAAAGGAACTTACAATTCTCAAACACCAACTCCAAAATCTGTAATTGGTCATGAAGTAGGTGAGTGGCACATTACACACGATAAATTAGCAGAATATATGAAAGTTTTGGCAGCTTCTTCAGATAGAATTTCTATAGAAAATAGAGGTACTACTTTTGAAGGTAGACCTTTGTTATTATTAACAATTACATCACCAGAAAACCATCAAAATTTAGAGGCAATTAGAAAGCAACATATAGAGGCTACTAATAACAATTCTGTAGATGTTTCTAACAATCCAATAGTGGTTTATCAAGGTTTTTCTATTCATGGAAATGAGCCAAGTGGATCTAATGCTGCTTTAGCTGTTGCGTATCATTTAGCAGCTTCAAATTCTGCAGAAACTTTAGATTTATTAAAGAATACAGTTATTTTATTTGATCCTTCTTTTAATCCTGATGGTTTGCAACGTTTTGCATATTGGGCAAATACTAACAAGAGTAAAAACTTAAATCCTGACCCAAATGACAGAGAATATTCTGAGATTTGGCCAAGAGGAAGAACCAATCATTATCAATTTGATATGAACAGAGACTGGTTGCCTGTACAATTACCAGAAAGCCAAGCAAGGATTGAAAGTTTTCATAAATGGTTGCCAAATATTTTAACAGATCATCATGAAATGGG
>JBGCFX010000103.1:0-17620 GCA_045110395.1 Polaribacter sp. | reverse complement strand
TCATATTCTTGCAAATAGGTTTTAATTTTTGACTTTAAAATAGATTTATTGTCTGTAATATGTGCAGTTTCTGATGGAATATTGAGTCTTTCTAAAAGTGAAACCAATGTAAAGACATTGCTTCTTCTAATTTGATGTGCTAACGGAATTTCATCTACACCAACTAATTCATCACCTGTAGAAACAATCATCACTTTTGGTTGTTTTGCAACTTTCACCAATGATTTACCAACAGTTGCTAAAACGCCTATTTCTGCTGCAGATATTTTGGTGTTTTGTTTGATTAATAAATCGCCAACTTTACCATCTTTTCCTTTTTTATGAATATTCTGTTGTTCTTTAATTTCATTAATATTTATAGTTGCAATTCTATTTTCGATAGTTACATCTTCATAACGAATTACTGTATTTGCATTGTTTGGTAAAACTGCTCCAGTCATAACTTCTATGCAAATTTCAGGATTACTTAAAATAATTTGTTTACTTCCTGCTGGCTGAATTCCTTCAATTTTAAAACTTCTTTTTCCTTGTCCAAAAGCATAATAGTTAATTGCGATTCCATCCATAGAAACTCTATTAAATGGTGGAAAATCTCTGTCTGCGAAAATATCTTCTTTTAAAATTCTTCCAACAGATTTTATAAACGGAATTTCTTCTACCGAAATTTCGGTACCAAAGTTTTGAGATGATTTTAATATTGTTTGTAAAGCTTGTTCTACTGATATCATCAATAATGTGTAATTTAATTCAAAAATAAATTTACAAAACCTTCTCTGAAGAAATAGAGAATAACTAATAAAATTAAAACAATACCATTAGAATTGAATTTCATTAAATTTTTGTCAGTTTTAGATTTAAAAATAACATAAATCAAATATAGACTTGGTAAAATTAATGAAAGATAATTAAATAGGAAATCTATGTACCAGATTTCCATTATTCTTGATGCCACATCTCCAGCACCAAAAGTTAAATAATAAATAAGAATATTAAAAAAAAGTAATAAAAAACAAATTCCATAAAATAGGAAGGTTTTAAAAATTACAGTTTTCCAATTAATCATTGTCTAAATTTATATTATTTCTATGGATTCCTGTTTTCACAGGAATGACAAATTCAGGATTACACTTTTTTACCCACCAATTGTACTCATACTCTCAGAAGCACCACCATCTTTTCTATTTGCTTCTGCAATAAAACCATTTTCTGGTTTTTGTTTTACTAAACTTAAAAAGAGTTCTTTTAAATCGTCATTTGAAGCTCCTTTTCTAATAAAATCTCTTAAATTAAAAACACCATCATCAAACAAACAATTTTTAAATGTTCCTGTTGATGTAATTCTAATTCTATTACAATCGTTACAAATAGTTCTAGTAAATGCAGGAATAATACCAAATGTTCCTACGTGATTATCAACTTTATAATTTCTAGATGTTGATGACTTTTCTGACTGAATTTCATCCACAGAAAACTCTGTTTTTACTTCGTTTAAAATTTTTTTGAATGTCCAGTTCTCGTTCATATCTCTTTGCCCTTTTCCATTAAAAGGCATTTCTTCAATAAAACGAACTGCAACATTTTTATCTTTTGTCAATCTAACAAAATCAACAATTTCATCTGTATTAAAACCAGATTGAACGACTACATTTAGTTTTAAATTTAAACTACTTTTTTCTAATAACTCAAAAGTTTTATAAACTTCTGGAAAAACATCTCTTCTTGTAATTTTCGCAAACTTTTCTCTGTGTAAACTATCAATACTTAAATTGATGTTTTTAACTTTTTGAAGCTTTTCAATTTTATCAATATGATGAGAAATTAAAGCTCCATTTGTTGTAATATTTATTGCATCTAACAAATCGTTGTAAGACAACATTTCTAAAAAACCTACAAAATCTTTACGTACAAAAGGTTCTCCCCCAGTTAAACGTACTTTATTAACGCCCAATTCTGTTAACACACGAATTAAACGATACATTTCCTTAAAAGAAAGTAAATCGTTTTTAGGTACAATATCAATTCCATGAGCAGGCATACAATATTGACAACGCAAATTACATCGATCTGTAACTGCGAGTCTTACATACTCCATTTGCCTACCAAAATTGTCTATTAGTTTGTTCATTTATTTTGCTAAATTAAAGTCTTTAGCTATTTTATTATATGATTTTAATCATCAATTTATATATTAATTTGGTAATTTTTTACTAATTAATCCATAGAAAAAAGCACCAATAAGTGCACCAAATAATAAAATTAAAGCTGGTAATAATTTAAAACCCAAAATTACAAAAATGGGTGCTGCACAAGCTCCTGAAATCCCCCAACCTAAACCGAATAAAGTCCCACCAAAAATGGTGTTTATATATCCTTTTTTCTTAGGTTTTGGAGTGATTTTATTTCCGTTAATGTCTTTTATTTTTCCGCTTTTAAATAACTGCATAATTATTGCAGAAATTACAACTGCTCCTCCAATAATTCCAAACATATGAAAAGATTGAAAAGTAAACATTTCATAAAAACGATACCAAGAAATTGCTTGAGATTTACTTAAAACAATTGCGAAAAAGATTCCTAGTATTAAAAATTTTATATTCTTCATAATCTAAAAAATTAAAGGAATTAAAAACCAAGTAGCTATAATTCCGCCAATAAAAAAACCAATTACAGCTAGTAAAGAGGGCAATTGAAAGCTACTTAAACCTGTAATTGCGTGTCCAGAAGTACAACCACCTGCATAACGTGTACCAAAACCAATGAGAACTCCTGAAACCAACAGAATTAAGAATCCTTTTAAGGAAAAAACAACTTCTTCACTAAAAATTTCATCAGGAAAATACTGATTCGCAACATTGCTAAACCCTAAATCTGTGAGTTCTTGAACCGTTTTTGGGTTTAAATCTATGGTTTGATTAGGAATTAAATAAGCAGCTGAAATAAAACCACCAATAATTAATCCGATTACAAACATCAAAGCAAAATCGCGATGTTTCCAATCTTTTTTAAAGTAATCTGACACTTTTCCTGCACCAGCCATTGTACACAGCGTTTCGAAATTTGTAGATGCTCCAAAATTTTGTCCAAGATAAAAATATAAAAATAGCGATAATGCTATGAGTGGACCACCTATAAACCAAGGCCAAGGTTGTAATATAAAATCCATAATTAAATTTTATCTTTTAAATAATTCATAATTAATTTTGTTGCTCCTAAATTATCTTCAATATACTTTTTATTGATGATTCCTGTTAACTTTCTAAAGTTTTCATCGTTTTTTAGGTTGATAAAATGCGCTGTAAAATCATCTTGATTATTTATAGAAATACAACCACCAATTTTTACCAAATCTACAGCTTCTTTAAATTTGTCGTATTTATTGCCAATAACTACAGGAATTCCGAACGTTGCTGGTTCTAAAATATTATGTAAGCCAGTTTTTAAACCACCACCAACATAAGCAATATCTGCAGCTGCGTAAATTTTGGTTAGAATACCAATGGTGTCAATTATAAATACTTGATATTCTTCTAAATTTTTATCAGCTTTTGCTGAAAATAAAACTGTTTTTTTGTTGATTGATTTCTGCAATTCTAAAATTGCTTCACTTTTAATATTATGAGGTGCAATGATAAATTTTTCATCAACTGAAGCTACATTATTTATATAATTTATTAATAATTCTTCATCTTCTTGCCAAGTACTTCCTGCAACAATGGTGAATTGATTGTTTTTAAATTCTTCAATAAAATCTAGTGAATTGTCTTGTTCTAATATTTCTGAAACTCTGTCAAAACGTGTATCACCTGCAACAGTTACATTTTTAAAATTGATTGAATTTAATAATTTTTCTGATTTTATATCCTGAACAAAAAAGTGATGAAAAGCATCTAAAGACTTTCTCATAAAACCTCCATAACTTTTAAAGAACAACTGCTTTTCTCTTAAAATTCCTGAAACTAAAATTGTTGGAATTTCTTTTCGTTTTAATTCATTTAAAAGATTTGGCCAAAATTCATACTTAATAAAAATTGCCATTCTCGGATTTACAATTTCTACAAATTTTCTTACATTCTTTTTAGAATCTAAAGGCAAATAACAAATAACATCTGCTAACTTATAATTTTTACGAATTTCATAACCTGAAGGAGAGAAAAAAGTAACTAAGATTTTATAGGTTAAATAGTTCTTTTTAATTTCTTCTATAATTGGTCTTGCTTGTTCAAATTCACCTAAAGAAGCTGCGTGAAACCAAATAACTTTCTCATTTTTTATAGTAGAAATTTTAGAGAAAGTTTGTTTTCTACCAAAAACAAAAAGTTTTATTTTTTTATTGAAAACAGCAATTATTGGCAACAAAATTGATGCTAAAAAAGTCGCAAAATTGTAAACAAATTTCATTAAGGTAAAAATACAAAACAGTTTGTTCTAAAAAACAAAAAGCTCAAACAATTAAATGTTTGAGCTCTATACTTTTTTAAAACTTAATTTCTAAGCTTCAAATGGAGTAACAGATACATAAGATCTATTATTTCTTTTCTTTTGAAATTCTACAATTCCGTCAACCTTTGCATGTAAAGTATGATCTTTTCCCATGTAAACGTTTTCTCCTGGATTATGTGTAGTTCCTCTTTGACGAACGATAATGTTACCAGCAATTGCTGCTTGACCACCAAAAATCTTTACGCCTAAACGTTTCGATTCTGATTCTCTACCATTCTTTGAACTACCTACACCTTTTTTATGTGCCATTTTCTTGAGTTTTTATAGGTTAAAGTTAAATTAATGTTGGTTATTTTTCAATACCACCTTCTAATCTATCTTGTAATTCTTTTAATTCATCCCATTTACCATCTGCAGCTAAACCAGCTTGTTTTGGCCAAGTATCTGTTACAATATGAGATAATCTTGAGCTTGCTTCAGTTAAAATTTCTGATAATTTAGAAGCATCTGCTTTTGCTACTTTTGCAAAAGTATCTAAACCTGCATTTACTAAAGCTTCTGCTGCTTTAGGTCCTGCGCCTTCAATTTTCTTTAAATCATCACCTTTTTTAGCAGCTTTTTTTGGAGCAGCTTTTTTAGTTTCAGCCTTTGGTGCTTCTACTTTAGCTTCTGCTTTTTTAGGAGCAGCTTTCTTTGGTTCTGCTTTCTTAGTTGCTTTTTTAGTACCAGAAGCAGCAATAGATTCAATTTGAATCTCGCTCAAAGCTTGTCTGTGACCGTTTTTCTTTCTGTAACCTTTTCTTCTTTTCTTTTTAAAGACGATTACTTTATCACCTTGTAAGTGACTTAAAATCTGAGCTGTTACTGAAGCTCCTTCTATAGCTGGGGCGCCTATAGTTACGTTTCCTTTATCATCTGTTAAAAGAACATTATCAAAAGTTACTTTTGATCCTGTTTCTCCTTGTAAACGATGAACGTATACTTTTTGGTCTTTTGCTACTTTAAACTGCTGCCCTGCTATCTCTACGATTGCGTACATACTATTTGTTTTGCGTATTATTACTAATTATTAGCATTTTACTCTTTAAAATGCGGATGCAAATATACATCTTTTTTATAATCTAACCTTACTGTTTTTTAAAATAATTAACACATTTCTATATTCTTATTTATAATGAGTTTCTTATTTTTGAAAAAAGTAAAATTGCTTGTATTTTTATTGTAACATCTTCAATAAACAAGCGTCAAACTAATCGTTTTATATTAATTAAATAATAAATAAATGAAGAAAAGTATTTTATCTCTTACTTCTGCCCTTTTAGTGTTATTTTCTGTAAGTGCACAAAAAGTAGAATTTGAAGAGTATGATTTAGATAACGGATTACATGTTATTTTACATCAAGACAAGTCTGCACCTCTAATTACTGTAGAAGTAATGTACAAAGTAGGTGCAAAAGACGAGGTAGATGGTAAAACAGGAATGGCTCATTTTTATGAACATTTATTATCTACAGGAACAAAAAATATTGAACGTGGTAAATGGAGAGAAATTCAATCTGCTAGGGGTGGAAATGGAAACGCAAGTACAGATTGGGATAGAACAAATTACTATCAAACATACCCATCAAACGAATTAAAATTAGCTTTATGGATGGAATCTGAACGTATGTTACATCCTATTATAGACCAAAAAGCAGTTGATACTCAAAATGAGGTTGTAAAAGAAGAAAAGCGACAAAGAATGGATAACGCTCCTTATGGAAAAGTTATTTATGGTGATGTTTACAATCATCTTTTTGATAAGCATAATTATGGAAGACCAATGATTGGTTATATAAAGGATTTAGATGCTGCAACATTAGAACAGTTTCAAGCTTTTTATGATAAATGGTATATGCCAAGTAATGCTGTGATTGTTATTGCTGGTGATTTTGAAAAAGATTATGCAAAATCTTTAGTAAAAGATTATTTTGCTGCAATACCAGCAAAACCAAAACCAAAAAGAGTAAAAATTATTGAACCAGAAAGAACTAAAGAGAAAAGAGTTGTAGAATATGATGCTAATATTCAGTTACCTTTAATTGGTATGGCATATAAAACACCTTCTTTTAAAGATAGAGAAGCTAAAGTTTTAGATGTAATTTCTACTATTTTAAGTAACGGAAAAAGTTCTAGATTGTATAAAAAGTTAGTAGATGATAAAAAAATGGCTTTACAGGCGTTCTCTTTTTCACGTCCTTTAGTAGATTATAGTGTATATATTATTGGGTCGATTGTTGCTGGTGGCACATCTAATGATGCCATTATTAAAGAAGTAGATGAAGAAATTGTAAGATTACAAACTGAATTAATTTCTGATGAAGATTTACAAAAAGTAAGAAATAAGTTCGAAAATCAATTTGTAGCTGCCAACTCTAGTGTTAGAGGTATTGCAACTTCTTTAGCCAGAAATTATTTATTAGGTGATGATACCAATAGAATTAACAAAGAATTAGATGTTATTAATTCTATTACCAAAGAAGAAATTAGAGAAGTTGCTAAAAAATATTTAGCAAAAGAAAGACGTGTAATCATCGATTATTTACCAGCGTCACAAAAGAAATAATTAAAATAAAAGAAGAATAATGAAAACAAAGATATATTCAGTTATAACACTATTATTTCTATCGTTAAGTATTTCTGCTCAAATTGATAGAACAAAAATGCCAGCATCTGGGCCAGCTCCAAAAATTAATATAGGAACTCCTAAGAAGTTTACCCTTAAAAACGGTTTACAAGTTTTGGTCGTAGAAAATCATAAATTACCTAGAGTTTCTGTTACTTTAGATATTGATAATCCACCAATGGTAGAGGGCGATAAAAAAGGAGTAGAAGGTTTTGTTGGTGGTATGTTAGGTACAGGGACTACAACAATGTCTAAAGAAGCTTTTGATAAAGAAGTAGATTATTTAGGCGCAAATATTGGTTTTGGTTCAGAAAGTGCTTTTGCAAGTTCTTTGTCAAAATATTTTCCAAGAGTTTTAGAATTAATGGCAGATGCTGCTTTTAATCCTGTTTTTGCACAAGAAGAGTTTGATAAGCAAATGAAACAATCTTTAGATGGTATTAAAAGCTCTGAAAATAGTGTAGCAGCAATTGCTAGTAGAGTTGATCGTTTATTAACCTATGGAAAAAATCATCCTTATGGAGAATTCACATCAGAAAAAACATTAAAGAATATTACATTACAAGATGTAAAAGACAAATACAACCAAGTATTTAAGCCTAATAATGCCTATTTAGTAGTTATTGGTGATATTGATTTTAAAACGGTTAAAAAACAAATAAAGAGTTTATTTAGTGGTTGGAAAAAAGGCGAAATTATTACGCAAGTTTTACCAAAAACTACAAACCCTTCAACAACAGAAATCAATTTTATTAATATGTCTAATGCAGTACAATCTGAAGTAGCAATTATTAATATTGTAGATTTAAAAATGGGAGATAAAGATTATTATGCTGCTTTATTAGCAAATCAAATTCTTGGAGGTGGAGGAACAGGTAGATTGTTTAAAAATTTACGTGAAGACAAAGGATATACTTATGGATCCTATTCTAGAGTTGGTGCAAGCAGATATGCTTCTCGTTTTAAAGCATCTGCATCTGTACGAAATATGGTTACAGATAGTGCTGTAGTAGAAGCAATGAAAGAAATTAATATGATTCGTTATAAAAAAGCTACTCAAAAAGAATTAAATATTGCAAAAGCATTATATGTTGGTAGTTTTGTAACTAATGTAGAAAAACCAAGAACAATTGCTGGTTATGCTTTAAATATTTTACAAAATAATTTGCCTGCAGATTATTACGAAAATTATTTAAAAAATATTAATGCAGTTACTTTAGATGATGTACAAAATGCGGCTATTAAGTACTTTAGAGGAGATAAAGCCAGAATTGTAATTACAGGAAAAGGGATTGACGTTCTTAAAAACCTTGAAAAAGGAGATTATGTAATTAAATATTTTGACAAGGAAGGAAACCCAACTGTAAAACCACCTATGACTTTACCAGTTCCTAAAGGAATGACTGCAGAAAAAGTAGTAAACAAATACTTTGATGCAATTGGTGGTAAAGACAAATTAATGACTGTAAAAACAGTAATGGTGGTTTCTAATGCAACTATACAAGGCACTCCTTTAGTAATGACTACAAAAGCTGCTGCACCTAACAAAACTGCAATGTCTATTGCTGTAATGGGTAATGTAATGCAAAAAAGAGTTTTTGACGGAGAAAAAGGATATGAAGAAGGAAGAGGACAAAAAAGAGATATGACTCCTGAACAAATTGAAAAAGCAAAAAAAGGGACATCTATTTTTAATGATTTTGCATATACAAATGCAGAAGTGTTAAGAATTGAGCCTTTAGAAGGTAAAAATGCAATTGTTTTAAAACACGATGATAAAGAGATTTTCTATGATATGAAATCTGGTTTAAAAGTAAAAGAAGTAAGAACTGTTAAAACACCAGATGGTAAAGAAGTAAAAGTACCCACTACTTTTTCAGGCTATAAAGCTGTAAACGGAATTAAATTCCCTCATAAAATAGTTTTAAAATCTGGACCAATGAATTTGAATTTCGAAACAAAAGAAATTAAAATTAACGAAGGTGTTTCTGATGCAGATTTTAAATAATCTGATAAAAAAATAGAGAAAAGATAAGAGAGTCAAAACTTAGGTTTTGGCTCTTTTTTTGTTTATAAAACTTGCAAAAAACGTAAAACTTAATTGCAAAAAACTACTTAGCCTTATTCACCAAATAAACACCTAACATAATTATAGAACCTCCTAAAAATTGAATTAAACTCAATGTTTCTCCGTCTAAAAAGCCCCAAAAAATAGCTACAATAGGAATTAAATACGTTACAGAAGCAGAAAAAACAGGATCAGAAATATGTACCAATTTATTGTAAATCGTTTTTGCAATTCCTGTACCAACTATAGATAAAATTGCTATATAACCCAAAGAACTTAGTTTTACTTCTGATGTTTCAAAAGTTGAGAAAAAATCTGTAAAACTTAAAACGATTGTTGCTGGTATTATTAACAATAAAAAATTACCAGTTGTAATAGCTAACGCATCTAAATCAGATAAATATTTTTTGACCATATTTGCGTTTAAAGCATAACCAATAGAAGCAAAAATAATTAATAAAGCAAACCAATAATTTTGATTTGGGTTTAAAACAGCTCCTTTTAATATCAAAATTAAGGTACCAACCAAACCAATTAAAATACCAATAAATTGTTTCTTTTTAAATGCAAAACCAAAAATTAATGCCCCAAAAATTAGTGTATTAAAAGGTGTAAATGAGTTTAAAATGGAAACAATAGAACTATCTATATTAGAAATTGCGTAGGCAAACAAAAACCCAGGAATAAAAGTGCCTGCTAAAGCTGTGTAAGTAATATATTTCCAATGTTTTTTCTGAATTTTTTTTATGGATGGAAATGCAAAAATCAACATAAAAACTGAAGTGAAAATCATTCTTAAAGCACCCAACTGAATTGGAGTTACACCTAACAATGCTTTTTTCATCAATATAAAAGAACTCCCCCAAACCAAAGAAAGGATGATTAAATAAAACCATTTTTGTTGCTGATTTGTCATAGTTTGGTTAAAGTTTGCGCAAAAATCCGATAAATCTTTAAATATCAACTCAATTATTAATAAATTTGTACAATAATTCAATCACTAAAAAAGATGAAAGCTCAAAAATTTATATTCGCAATTGCAATTACCTGTTTTGTTTTAACTGGCTGTAAAACTGAAGCAAAAAAAGAAATATTACCTGTTAAAAAAGAAAATGTGTCTTTGGCTATTTCTGGAATGACCTGTGAAATTGGTTGTGCCAAAACCATTCAATCTAAACTCTCTAAAAAAGAAGGTGTAATTAATGCCAAAGTTGTTTTTACAGATAGTATTGCAAACATAGAATATGATGCAAATACCACTTCTAAAAAAGATTTAGTTGCTTTTGTAGATGGTATTGCTGGTGGCAAATTGTATAAAGCTTCTTTATCAACACCAAAAAAAATGGCACATTCTTGTTCTGATGCTTGTAAAAAAGATTGTGAACATAAAACTACTAAAATGGAATGTAAAGAAGATTGTAAAATGGCTTGTTGTAAAGATAAAAAATCATAAATTTTTATCTTTCTAATTTCTGCTAACAAGACACTAACCAACTAAAAACCAATAATTTAATTTATTAATCAATAAACTTTATTTGCTTACAAAACATTTCTAATGTTAATTTAATGTTACCTAAGTGTTTCTTTTTTGTAATTTTTTATTTATATTTGTGTGTCTAACATACGTATTTAAAAATTTAGAAGATGAAGAGAGTAATTTTATTAGTAGTATTTTTTATATCAGCCTTAGGATTTTCACAAGAAAAAGAAACAACTTTCGAAAAAGAAGGAGATTTAGTGAAAGCTACTTACTACTTTGATAATGGTAATGTTAAAGTTCAAGGTTTTTTTAAGGACAAAAAATTAACTGGTACTTGGTCTAGTTTTGATAAACATGGAAACAAAACCAAAATTGCACACTATAAAGAAGGAAAAAAAGTAGGAAAATGGTTTGTTTGGGAAAAAGAATCTTTAAAAGAAATCAACTACGATAATAATGTTATTGTAAGTGTTAACGATTGGGAATCTAAATCTAGACTTGCTTTAAACAACAAATAATTCATACTATTTTACAACAAAAAAACAGGCTTTAAGCCTGTTTTTTTGTTGTAAAGATCTTTTTTCTTCCTTAAAAATTATATCCTGTCCAAGCAAATACAGAATTATCTGCACCACCAGAAGTCCCTGCAGAAGCCGTAATTGTAGCCCCACCAGAAGTTGTATTTTTGTTGTCTGTAACATCTAAACCATTTGCAGTATTACCAATTGCAGTAATATTCGTGTTGTCATTTGCATCAGTTTTACCATCCTTTAAATCTATAAAATCTGAATAAGTTGCTCCAGAACCTAAAGCTATGTATGCATTTGTAATAGTCGCAGTTGCACCTCTTCTTACTTTAATTGCATCTGCCATATCAACAGTATTCCCATTATTAATAATTGTTAAACCATTTACAGTAAACACAGATTGAGCAATGTCTGTTGGTGTGTTTCCATCTAAATTACCATCTGCTTCTATACCTCTAGGGTCTGAAGTTACAGCAGTATAATTTGCTTCTCTAATACCATATAAATTGTTACAAGTACCTGTATAACCTTGTGTAAAATCGAACATATCATCTTTTGCATTTACTACTAAAATATTAGAAGCATTTACAGAACCACCAAAAAATTCGATAGCATCATCATCACCATTTAAAATAGCAATATTAGAAATTGTTGTACCAGAACCAACACCATTTAAAGTTAAACCATTGTGTTCTGCTTCATCATCTATTCTTGCACCAGTAAATTCTAATTTTACATAGTTTAAGATTCCTGAGTTATCTGCAGCATTATCTCCACCAAAAAAGATAGAATTCTTCACTTCTGTTGCTGCATTACTACTTGCAGAAGCCTGTCTACTTAAAGGAGCTTTTCCGTTTAAAATAATTCCACCCCAATCTCCAGCTTTAGGAATTGAAGCATTAGAAGTAAATAAAATTGGTTTGGCTTCAGTACCATCTGCAATAATTTTCCCTCCTTTTTCTACTAAAATATATACGTCTGTACCACCAGCCAAAGCATTGATTCTTGTGCCAGCTTCAATAGTTAAAGTTGCACCATCTTTTACTAAAAGTGCACCTGTTAAATTGTGAGCAACACTTGCATCTAATGTTAAATCTTGTGTTAAGTTTCCTGCTAAATTTTGAGCAGTTACTGTACCTCCATTATTATTACCTGAGTTTACATCATCATTATCTAATGAACAACTTGCCATTAATAGTGTAGAAATTGATAAGATTGATAGAATTACTTTTTTCATTTTTTTGTTTTTTTATAGTTTGTTTTACTATTACAAATTTGCGATGTTACTATTTCTTTTGTGTTGATTTTTTTTTAAAGAATTGTTACTAAAAAAGTGTTTTTATTAAAAATCGTAAGAGAACCCTAAGCTTAAGTTAACACCTCTTTTATAATTACTTAACACTACATTATTGCCACTTGTAGAGCTATCTCTACTTAGTTGAAATGCTGGGTTTAAGATGTTTGTTGCTTTAAATTTAAGACTGTATTTTTCTCCTAATTTTAATGATGATACCAAATCTAAAGTTGGTATTCCTTTTTCAATTATGTTTTCAAAACCTCTTGTACCAATAGAATAAACTCTATCAGAAAAATAGTTAAACACTAAAGAAGATGTTAACTCGCTATTTGCATATTTTTTGTTGAAGGTTATATCTGCATTCATTAAAAATGGAGTTGCCCCTTCTAACTGACTAGATGCTTGTTGAAATTGTGCAATAGAATTCGCATCTAAATTTACTTTAGAAAATAATACAGATGCATTTAAACCTGCATTTAAAGAATATTCATTTTCTGCTGTATCATCGCTTTTTAAAACATTTTTACGAGCTTCTAGTTCTAAACCAAAAAGAGAAGCATCATCACCAACATTCAAATAGGTTAGTGTATTTCCTCCTGAAGGAATCTCACTTCTTGCTATTGGGTTTTGAATATATTTGTAAAAACCAGTTACAGAAACTAATTCTGACGAAGAAAAATAATATTCATATTTTGTATCTAAATTGTAATTGTCTGATGGTTTTAAATCTGGATTACCCTGTGATGAAAAGTTTACATCTTGATATTTAAAAGGTGCAGTTTCTTTAAACTGAGGAAATGTATAGGTTTGACTTGCTGCAATTCTTAAAATACTATTCTCATTAAAATTATATTTTATGTTGATGCTTGGCAACATGTAACTTCTATCAATTTCTGATGGCCCATCTACACTACTTGCTGCAATGTTAGTATCATAAGTTACTCTTTGGTGATTTCTTTCGAATTTTAACCCTCCAGAAACTACTAAATCTTCATTAAATTGATACACAACATTACTAAAAACTCCTGAAATTAATCTTTTACCTCTGTATGTAAAAGGATCAAAAACCCGCACATTTCTACCTCTACCAGTTTCCATAATAAAAGTGCCATTATCAATAGAATTCTGATTAAAAATAGCATCAGGATTGTCTATAGTTATAGGGAATCTCTGAGAAAAACCGTGATTAAAAATTGTAGCAGCAAATAAACGTTCTGTATATCTGTAATCTGCACCAAAATCTATCGTAGATTTATCATTTTCATCTTCTTTTAGTTTGTAACTTAAATTTACTTTTGCAGCATAATCATTTTCTTGTAATTTAGAGAAAAAACGCTCATTTTCTCCAGCAGAACTTGTTTGAGGATTGTAAAAACCATCTCTTAATAAATACTTATTTGTTCTTCTGTCTGGCTCATTACCTCTAATAAAGTTTAAAGAACCTTTTACTTCTATGTCTAATCTATCAGAAATTTTATAATTTCCTAAAAGTTGATTCACATACAACTCGTTATTATTAGTTTGTTGTCTTCTTTGAAACTCTAAGTCTCCATCATCTTCAGGATTATCTCTTCCAAAATAATCTCCAATAGATTGTTTATTATTATGAATAAATAAATGATTGTAAGCAATAGAATAATCATCCGTTTTAAACTTTACATTACCCATTAATAATTGAGAAACACTAAAATCGTATTTAGAAAAATCTTGATCTTTAAAAGGTTCTACACTTCCATCTGTTGTATTTTGTTTGATGTTTCCTTCTAAAAAATTATATTTAGCATCGTAACTTCCTACTAAGAAAAAACTTAAAGAATTGTCTTTTCCAACATCATATTTTCTTCCATATTTAAAAGAAAAACTATTATCTAACTGAAAATTTTGTGATTGTGGTTTAAAAGAGTTCGCAAAAGAATAGGTGTCTAAATCTGTTATAGTATGATTTAATCTTTGTGTACCAAATCTATTTGTACCATCTATTGTTAAAAAC
This sequence comes from Polaribacter sp., assembly GCA_045110395.1. Taxonomy (GTDB): domain Bacteria; phylum Bacteroidota; class Bacteroidia; order Flavobacteriales; family Flavobacteriaceae; genus Polaribacter. The sequence goes on along the minus strand of JBGCFX010000103.1, from coordinate 3,153 downwards.
TCTTTACTAACAGTTTGTGAGTTTAAACCCAAAGAAAAACCTAAACTTGCTTCTCTTTTTTTAATTACTTCTTTAGAGACAATATCGATATTTGCTCCACCAACATCACCATTCAAATCTGAGGTGAATACTTTATTTACACCAATATTTTTTATGATACTAGTATCAAAAAAACTTAAAGAAATATTTTTATATTCTGGGTCTTCAGATGGTAAAGGCAAACCATTCATGGTTGTAGAATTGTATCTATCTCCCAAACCTCTTACAATAACATTTTTAGACCCTTTAGAAACACCAGCTGTTTTTGTTACTGCCCCAGCTGCATCAGAAACTCCTTTTGTTGCCAATTCTTGAGCGCCAATCGTTGTTTTTATAGAAACTGCTTTCTTTTGTTCTAAAATTAAAGCACTTGTTTTTTCTTTGCTTGTAGATGATTTTAAAACAATCTCATCTAAAGAAACACCTTCTTCTGCAGACATTATTTGATTTAATGTTACAGTTTCTCCTGCTGCAATTGTAAATTGTTTTTCGATAGATTTATATCCTAGAAAACTAAACTCTACTGTATGAGTTCCTGCAGGTACTTTTATCATATAATTACCATCAAAATCTGTTGTAGTACCAATTGTTGTTCCTTTTATAAGAATGTTTGCAAATGGTAATGGCTCGTTATTAGATTCCTTATCTGTTAATAAACCTTTTAAAGTTCCTTTGCTTTGAGCTGCTACTAATTGACTTAAAGTTAAAAAAGTAATCAATAAAAATTTTTTCATTTTTTGTATATAATTTACTGCTGCAAAACTCTACTACTTTTGTAAAATCTATGTTACTTGTAAATTATCCTTGTATTATAGAAACATTAACTAAAGGTTAATTTGAAAAAATAGTTAACAGTTTTTTAATTTTTAGAAAACATTAATTTTAAATGTTGTTTGCATTTTTGTGTAAGTCTTTTAAGATTAAGTCATCATAAATGTATTAGTTTTTGTCAACTGATTTATTATGACAAGCTGCCTTTGATCAAGGCAGCTTTTTTTAGTTATAATAATGTTACATTAACATTAACTTAACATATTTGTTGGTTATTTGCAGCGACAAAAACTAATAATTATGAAATTAAAATCATTACTTATAACTATAAGTATGGTCGTTTTTATGAGTGTGAATGCTCAAGAAACAAATGCTCCAAAATTTGGAAAAGGTCTTTTTAACTTGGTAGGAAAAGATAGTACTTGGACTATGAAAGTTGGTATGAGGTTTCAAACTCTTGCTAGTTTTGGTTGGGATGCTGATAATGGTTTATCAAACCCAACTAGTAATATGTTGATTAGAAGATCTCGATTAAAATTTGATGGTTGGGCTTTTTCTCCTAAATTAAAATATAAATTAGAATTAGGCTTATCAAACAGAGACGAATCTGGTGGATCTTATTTTACACACAATGCACCAAGACATATTTTAGACGCAGTTTTAAAATGGAATTTTTCTGGAAATTGGGTTGTTTGGTTAGGGCAAACTAAACTTCCTGGAAACAGAGAACGTGTAATATCTTCTGGAGATTTACAAATGGTAGATCGTTCTTTATTAAATAGTAGATTTACTATTGATAGAGATATAGGTGTGCAATTAAGACACAAGTTTAAACTTTCTGAAAACTTTTTAATAAAACATATTTATTCTATCTCTCAAGGTGAAGGTAGAAACATTACTAGAGGAAATGTTGGTGGTCATCAATATACAGCAAGAGTAGAGTTGTTCCCTTTTGGAGATTTTTCTGGAAAAGGAGATTATAAAGGAAGTGATTTAAAATTTGAGCCTGAACCTAAACTATCATTAGCTTTTAATTACGATTTAAACAATGATGCTTCTAAAACAAGAAGTAACCAAGGTTCTTATATGTTTATTAATGGAACATCTGCAGGTTCTAGTTCAGAATTTTATCAAACAAACATTTCTACATTATATATAGATGCAATGTATAAACATAAAGGATTTTCTTTTATGGCAGAATATGCAAGTAGAGATGCTGCAGATCCGTTTGCAAAAAATTCTGATGGTTCTCTAACAGGAAATGTTGTAGAAATTGGTAATGGTTTAAATTTACAAAGTGGATATTTACTATCTAAAACTGTAGAAGTTTCTGCACGTTACACAAATATTTCTTTAGATAAAAATATTACAGGAAAGGGAGCAGAAAACCAATACACATTAGGTTTATCTAAATATATTGTTGGTCATAAATTAAAGGTACAAACAGATGTAAGCTATACAGACATTGGTTTTAAAACAAATCAGTTGTTATATAGATTACAAGTAGATATTCATTTCTAAAGTTATTGAATTGTTGAATTGTGTAACTGTTATACTCATCCACTTTTACACTTTTACACAATTAAACGATAAAAAAACATAACATAAACGTAACATTTGCAACCATTTGTGTTTGTAAGTTTGCATAACTAAATTTTAAAGAAAAATGGGAGATCCATATATTTTAATGCTTGTTGCTTTAGCTGTTTTAGCTGTAGTAGACTTGGTTGTTGGAGTTAGTAATGATGCTGTAAATTTTTTAAATTCAGCAATTGGCTCAAAAGCAATATCAGTAAGAAACATCATGATTATTGCCAGTTTAGGTGTGTTCTTTGGGGCAATTACCTCTAGTGGAATGATGGAAGTTGCACGTAAAGGAATTTTTAACCCAAACATGTTTATGTTTCAAGACATTATGTTCATTTTTATGGCAGTAATGATTACAGATATTCTTTTATTAGATATCTTTAATTCTCTTGGAATGCCAACATCAACTACAGTTTCTATTGTTTTTGAATTGTTAGGAGCAGCAGTTTGTATTTCTTTGATAAAAATATCTGCTAACGATGCACAATCATTTAATGATCTTTGGACATATATCAACCATGAAACAGCAACCAAAATTATTTTTGGAATATTACTATCTGTAGTTGTAGCATTTTCTGTGGGAGCAATTGTACAGTTTGCTTCTAGATTGATTTATTCTTTCAATTTTGAAAAAAGAGCTACTTATATTAATGCTCTTTTTGGTGGTTTTGCAATTACAGCAATTACGTATTTTATCATTATAAAAGGGATGAAAGGAACTCCTTTTTATAAAGATGTAAAGCATTTAATTGAAGG
>JBGCFX010000102.1:0-3049 GCA_045110395.1 Polaribacter sp. | reverse complement strand
GAGCAGTTATATGTGTGGTTGTAGTATCTACTTATTTTATTTTTAGTTAATTTTTTTATTTGAAGATTTTAAACCAGAAATTTAAGATATAATTTCAGTTATTTTTTATATTTTGTAGCATAAGAAAAAAACTACATAAGTTTGAGTTGTTTGACGAGTTGAATAATGGATTCAAATTAGTAATCCAATTAATAAATAAAGGAATAAAAACATCAAATAATTTTTAGAATTTTAAATATAGTAAATGAAATCCAAGGTTAATATTCAGATTATGTTGAATTTGGAATATTGGAAACAGAAGAAATGCAATTTTTAAAAAGATATATTTATTTAATTAACTTATAATCAAAAGTTTTTTTAGAGCTAAAACAACTCACAAAAACCTTAGACATAAACCTAAAATTATGTCTAAATTAAGCAAGAAAACATTTTTAGAAAAGCACAGCTCATTCCAAGAATTTCACAAAAAATTAATTGAGCAAGGAGGAATTGAATGGTCAGAATTAATAAAGCATTCAAAAGACTATTGTGCTGCAAACACAGGATCAGTTCCTGGAATGATTTACTACAAGGACACTGTAGCTTTTGCAAAGAAGTACCATTTATCAATATTGCAAATTCTTGATGAATTTGAATCTAGTTGTGGGAAATTAGAAAATAAACCTAGTCCAACCGACGAAACAAGTTACTTTAACTGGTTAGCTCACTTTTCATGGGAGAGCTTTATGGGAGAAATTTCATCCTTTGTAGAAAGTTAAAAAAGAAAATAGAAAGAAGCAATTCTTTCTATTTTTTTATCCTTTTATCTATAGGGGTGGTAAACCTGGTAATCGTGGGACACCTCAACTGTGGTAAGGGTTTTGATAGATTTAAAAGTGGTAAACCACTGGTAAAGGGTGGTAAGGCACAAAAAAAAACCACCTACTTTTAAATAGGTGGCTTAGTCTTAAAAGTAAGCTTTTTTATTTAAACTTCTTCTTGTAATTACCAATACTATCAACTCTAATAAATAATTCCTTTTTACTTAGAAAACGACCTAAAGAACCTCCTGTGACTTTGTGCTTTTTAAACAATTCCATTTGCTCTCCTTTTTTGAACTCCGGGGGTAATTCTTTGAAAAGCTCTAGTTTGTTTTCAGTTAAGTTATCCAAAGGATTTGTAGAGGACAACTTGTTATAAACTCGAAGTGCATTTTCTCTAAAATACTCTACCAACATTATAGCATTATTCAAGCTCTTATCAGATAACTCATCACTAAAGCTGTCTTTCGATGTTTGATCTATCATTTCCAATATTAATGCAAGTCTCCACAAATATGTTTCTAATTTAGACTGTATTAATGTTTCTAGATCATCATGATGACATTGTTCAACTTTTTCACTTTGCCATTCTTTGTAAATTTCTATTTGGCTTTCCGTTGTTTTTAAAGTTTTATTATCAGTAGTAAATAAATCTTGAATTAGCTTACCATAATACTGCGAATGAGCAGTATCAATTTGTTTTCCAGTAAATATATTTGGTTTTAGATCTTCAGGATATACAAATAAGAACCGAGCCAAAAAACCATCATTCTCTCTATTGTTGGATGCCATGTCTTTTAAAACTTTTGGCTGCATGCCTCCAAGAATATTTACATTTGGTCTTTCAACACGAATAGGCCCCTTAGATACCCTGTCAACAGAAATGGCATCCCCATTAAAGAACTCCAAATACATTTGCTGATCGCCTCCTTTTTTATACTTATCGAAGCTCTTAATCCATCCCAAGAGTTCATCTCTAAAAATTAAAACTCCTTTTTTATTATGCTGAAGTGTTTCTGATAATTTTTCTGGAGTAAAATCACTAAGAATTGTTTTATTGTAAAGGGGCTTTTCTTTGTTTTTATCATCAGATGTAGAATAATTCTGCGCCTCAGACTGGAACCTAGTAAAGCTTTTCTTATCCATTTCTGCTATAGGTTGCTTAGCAAAATTCAAAGAATGTGTCTTACCGTCTCCAGATCTGCCCAAAATATTTAACCATAAAATAGGAGGATTGTCATAGGATCCGTTAAACAATCTTATGGAACTACCAATGGCAGTTGCACAAGCTGATAAGATTCCAGCACTTAAATATTCTGGATTATAACCAACTGTTTGCTCAGCATTTATTATGAGGTTTTGGACGCTTTTTGGAAATATTTCTGTTGGAAAACTGTGTTCTTGGCTTAAAGTACTGTTGGGAGTTGTACTTGAAGTTTCCTTGTAATTTGATTTTTGAGCTTTTTTAGCTCGTGAAATAGAATTTGTCATAGCCAATTATTTTTTTATTTTTATAATTGCACTTTCTACTTCTGATCTAATGTAAAGTACCCTACCAGATATTTGGTATTTCGTAAGGGGGCCATTAACAGTTAAATTATGAACACTTGAAATGTCCATAGATATCATTTCTGCTACTTGCCTTCTTGTAAGGTATTTTTTAGGTTCTTTTGGTTGGTAAAATTTTTTTAATTCCTCGAATTTCGTATCGATGTAATCAAAGATTGTTAAGTTTAGCTCTTCTAGAGTAATACTAATTAATTGTAATTTTTTCATTTTTGAAAATTTTTAAAGATTAATTTATTATTATCGATAATAATCTTCGGCAAAATTACAAGGTTTTTGAGGCTGTCAAAGGTTTTTTGAGACGAATCGATGGTGCTACCGGGGGTACTACCGTCTATTTCTTCTCTTTTTCTCTTTTGCTTTTTTCGCTTCTTTTTTTTATAATCTCATCGTATAAGTTTGATTTTAATTGATCAAGGAAGAGGGGCTCATTGCCATGAATACGTTCTTTTATATGTTCATATAATTTATATGGTTCTTTTATTTCTATGTCAAAGAAATTAGCAATTTTATCAGTCAACTCTCCAATTTCACCAATAATCCTTTTGTATAGAAATAGTGCTATTATTAGCTCAATTAACTCTGTTGGATTACCCTGCCATTTCAATTTGATATTATCAGATTCTAATTGTTTTGATTCTTCTTGTTTTAATTCTTCTTGTTTAATTTTATTAATCTTATCG
>JBGCFX010000101.1:0-33338 GCA_045110395.1 Polaribacter sp. | reverse complement strand
AAATCCGTATGTTTTATTATTCGATAAAAAGATTTCTAACTTACAAGAAATTTTACCAATCTTAGAACCAGTTTCTCAATCTGGAAGACCTTTATTAATTATTGCAGAAGATGTAGATGGACAAGCATTAGCTACTTTAGTAGTTAACAAATTAAGAGGTGGTTTAAAAATTGCTGCTGTAAAAGCGCCAGGTTTTGGAGACAGAAGAAAAGCAATGTTAGAAGACATTGCTATTTTAACTGGTGGAACTGTAATTAGCGAAGAAAGAGGTTTTTCTTTAGAAAATGCAACTTTAGATTTATTAGGAACTGCAGAAGGTATTACAATTGATAAAGACTATCCAATAATTGTAAATGGTTCTGGAGTTGCAAGTGCAATTAAAGCAAGAGTAAATCAAATTAAAGCGCAAATAGAAACTACAACTTCAGATTACGATAAAGAAAAACTTCAAGAACGTTTGGCTAAATTAGCTGGTGGTGTTGCTGTGTTATATGTAGGTGCTGCTTCTGAAGTAGAAAAGAAAGAAAAAAAAGACAGGGTAGATGATGCTTTACACGCAACAAGAGCTGCTGTAGAAGAAGGAATTGTTGCTGGTGGTGGAGTTGCTTTAGTAAGGGCTAAAAAAGTTTTAGAAAAAATTACTACAGATAATTTAGACGAAACTACAGGTGTACAAATTATTAATAAAGCTATTGAAGCTCCTTTAAGAATTATTGTTGAAAATGCTGGTGGTGAAGGTTCTGTAGTTTTAAACAAAGTTTTAGAAGGTAAAAAAGATTTTGGTTATGATGCCAAAAACGATACCTATGTAGATATGTTAGAAGCTGGTATTATAGATCCTAAAAAAGTAACTAGAGTTGCCTTAGAAAACGCTGCTTCTGTTGCAGGTATGATTTTGACTACTGAATGTGCTTTAATTGATATTAAAGAAGATGCTCCTGCTGGAGGAATGCCTCCAATGGGTGGTGGAATGCCAGGAATGATGTAGTCAGTAGCACTGACAGGCAGGAAATATACTCTTGTTAATAAATACTTTTATAAAAAAATCCGTTAGAAATTATTTCTAGCGGATTTTATTTGGCGTAATTTTTGATGCAAATAGTAAAACCAACTTTATGAAAAAATTCTCTTTACTTTTATTTTTATTATCATTTTCAATAAGTTTTGCTCAAAAAAACATAGATACTTCTTACAGTAAATATTTTGAAGCAAACAGAGAAATTCCTTTTTTGCATTTAAATAAAACTACCTTTATTGTTGGAGAAGAAGTATGGTTTAAAGCATATGTTTTAAATCAGAAAAATGAAAAATTATCAGATTTTACCAGAAATTTATATTGTTTTATTTATGATGAAGATGGAAAACTAAAAGATAAAAAATTACTTTATGTAGAAAACGGAATTGCAAAAGGTAACTTTAAAATTGATTCTACGTTTACCAAAAAAAACTATTTCATAAAAACGGCTACCAATTGGATGAGGAATTTTAAAGAAGATGCCTCATACAAACAAAAAATTACAATTTTAAATCCGAAAGAATTAAAAAACAAAAAAAAGGAAATAGTCAAGAATAACCATGAAGTACAATTGCTTCCTGAAGGTGGTAATGCTTTAGAAAATTTTGACAATAATTACGGAGTAATTATTAAAAACCAATACAATATAGGTATTCAAATTAAAAAAGGAGAGGTTTTAGACAATGAAAACAATTTAATTTCAACTTTTAAAACCAACAATTTTGGATTGGGTAATTTGAGTTTCTATTACAAAGACAATAAATCTTATACTGTAAAAATTACTTTACCTGATGATAAAATCATTAGAAAAAAAATCTCAAAAGCAGAAAAGTTTGGAGTTTCTCTTCAAGTTGAAAATAAAGCAACTCCTTTTATAAGAATTACGATAGGTACAAACAATACAACCTTAAACAACTTAAATGGAAAGCAGTTCAAAATTTACATACACAACACAAACACAGTATTAGAAAGAACTATTACTTTTAATAAAAAAGAAAATTTATATAATTTAATTATTGCTACAAATAAATTGAATAAAGGTATTAATATAATTACTCTTTTAGATGATAACAATAATCCTGTAGCAGAAAGATTAGTTTTTAATTATGATAAAGATAAAGTTGCAAACTTAAAAATAGATACTTTAAAAAAGGAGAATGATTCTTTGTCTATCTTATTAACTAAAGAAAAAACAGAAGACATCGTTTTTTTAAGCGCTTCTGTTTTACCAAAACAAACTAAGGCATACAACCCTTCTAATTCTATAATTTCTCAATTTTTACTAAAACCTTTTGTAAAAGGCGATATCCAAAACCCTGCTTATTATTTTACAAAAACAAACAGAAAAAAATTAATTGAGTTAGATTTACTTTTATTAACCCAAGGCTGGAGTAAATACGACTGGAAAGATGTTTTTTACACCCCAATTACTTACCAATATGAGTCTGAAAATGGAATTACTTTATATGGAGTTTTAAATACCAAAGGTAAAACGAAAGCAAAAAAAGTATACTTAATGGTAGCTGGAAAAGATTCTTTAATTACTAAAAAAGTTAAAGACAATCTATTTTCTTATAAAAATCTTTACTTAAAGGATAATGCTAGATTAGATTTTATTTCTTCTAATGGTTCTAGAACAATTAAAACAAAGGGTTACATCACTCAAAAAAACACACTAGCAACAAATACAATAAATTTTAAAGAAAAGGCTTTTAAAAACTCAGATTTTAATATGGACACAGATTTCTCTTTATCAAACATTTTTGATAAAAATAGAGTTGCTTTAGATGAAATATCTTTGAAAACTAAAATAGAAAAACCAAAATTTAAACCTGTTTGGTTAAATAGTGTAAACAGAAGAGTTGTAAAAATTGGTGAAAATTATAATGGTACTTATGATGTAGCATTATATCTGAGGCAATTAGGATATTTTATACCAACTACAGTACCTGGAAGCCAACAAACTATAAATATATTTAGATCTGCTGCAAGATCTAGATCAGAGGTAAATGTACCTTTTGTTATTTTTTTAGATAATGTTTTACTAAGAGATGGTTTTGATATTATACAAGATTTTAGAGTACCCGATTTTAGCGAAATTCATTATGGAGAAAACGAGATATTCTTTTACTTAAATACTGAAGGAAGAAGCAGTAGCACTAAATCTGGCAAATTCTTAGCATATAAACTTCCATTAGGTTTTTCTGAAAGTAAAAAATACTACAACCCAAAATATGATACCACTTCTAAAAGTTTTGAAGATTTTGGTGCTGTTTATTGGAAATCAGATATAGAAATTTCTTCAAAAAAAAGAAGTATTTCGCTTAAAACGCCAATACTAAATCAAGATAAAATGATTTTATATTTAGAGGGAATTACAAGTTCTGGAAAGTTAATTTCAATTCGTAAAGAAATTGATTCCAATTTAAATGACTAAACAAAAAAATCCGATAGAAATTCTATCGGATTTTTTTTGGCATAACGTTTGATGATATTTTCTAAATTTTAATCAACCAAAAATTATGAAAAAAACTGCTACTATCCTCCTACTTTTCTTAAGCTTTTCTCTTTTTAGTCAACAAAAAACAGATACATTATATAGTAAATATTTTGAAGCCAATAGAGAAATTCCTTATTTACATTTAAACAAAACAACCTATACTTTTGGTGAAGAAATTTGGTTAAAAGCTTATGTTTTAAATCAGAAAAATCAAAAACTTTCTGATTTTACTAGAAATTTATATTGCTTAATTTACGATAAAAAAGGAATATTAAAATCTAAAAAACTACTTTATGTAAAAAACGGAATTGCTTATGGAAATTTGAAAATAGACTCAACATTTGTAGATGATAGTTATTTTATTAAAACTGCAACCAATTGGATGAAAAATTTTAAAGAAGATTTTTCTTTCACTCAAAAAATTACAATAATTAATAATAAAAAAACTTCAACATCAAAATCAACAAATACAAATACAAAATATGAAACTCAAATATTATCAGAAGGTGGAAATGCAATCGTTAATTTTACCAATACCTATGGAATTGTCGTAAAAAATGAAAATAATATTGGTGTAAAAATACAGAAAGGTGAAATTATTGATGATAATAACAATACAGTTTCTAAATTTTCTACAAATAAATTTGGTTTAGGTAAAGTTAAATTTTACTATGCTAAAGACAAGCAGTACTTTGTAAAATATACAATAAATACTGCTACAATTATTAAAAATAAAATACCAAAAGCAGAAGATTATGGGGTTTCATTAAATGTAGAAAATAATGGGACACCTTTTGTGAGGTTTATGATTGGTACTAATTTTACAAGCTTAAAAAATTTAAGCAATAGAAAATTTAAGTTATATATACACAACACCAATGAAGTTTTAGAAAGAACAATTTTGTTTGATGAGAGTGAAAATATTTACAATTTAGTTATCCCAAAAAAGAAATTAGCTAAAGGAATTCAGATAGCAACTTTATTTGACCACAATAACACCCCAATTTCTGAAAGAGTTTTTTTTAATTATAATAAAAATATTTTAGAAGATATTAATATTAAAACTTCTTTTGTTAGTAGTGATTCTTTAGAAATATCTTTATTAAAAAAGACTAAAAATAATGATATTACATTTCTAAGTGCATCAATATTACCAGCTACTACAAAAGCTACAAATTACGCAAATACAATTATTAGTCAATTCTTATTAAAACCTTACATAAAAGGAAATATTCAAAATCCTTCCTATTATTTTACAAATATTGATAGAAAAAAAATTATTGAACTAGATTTATTATTACAAACTCAAGGATGGAGCAAATACAATTGGCAAAACATCTTTTACTCTACAAATAACTACACTTATAAAAACGAAAACGGAATTACAATAAATGGTGCATTAAATATAAATCGAAAAAAAGATTCTGTAAAAGTCTATTTAATTTCGCCATCTAATAATTTATTAATTACAAAAAAAATAAAAGGAAATTCTTTTAGTTTTGAAAATCTATTTCTTGAAGAAAATTCTAATTTAGCTTTTGTAGCTTTTGAAAACAATAAGATAAAAAAAACAAAAGGATACATTAAAACCAATTCCTTTAATACAAGTGCTTTTAAAGTTATAGATAATTATATAAATGCAGAAAATAATTTAGCAAGTAAAACTAACAGTTATGACTTTGCTAATTTTAATAGAGTTTCTTTAGACGAGATATTTCTAAAAACAAAAATTAGCAAAACAAAATACAATCCTATATTTAATCGTGTTTCACGTAAAAATATTGTTGTTGATGATAATTATAAAGGCACACAAAACGTATTATTCTTGCTAAGGAATTTAGGTTTTTTACCAAGAAACTACAGAACTTTTAACAATACACAAGCAAGAGCAAGTATTGCAAGAGAGTTAGCTGCTGATGATATGGTAAGTCAAGGAATGAGTTTAGAAACAAGAGAAAGGTTTACAAATACAACAGGTATTAATCCTCTAAATGCAGAACTTAATCAAATATTACCTATAACATTTGGTATAAACCCTACCCCTTTTGTTAGGTATAGAGCAGCCACTAGTTTAAGAAAAAGAATTTATTTTGATGATGTTGATATTAGTTATGACCCATCTCAATTAGATGGAGTTAGAGTTGATGATTTGACTGAAATTCATTATTCTGATAAAGAAATTTATTTGTATACAAAAGATACTTATACTTCTAAAAATTTCTTTAATAATAGGGTTTTAAAGCATCAACTTAAAACAGGTTACACTGCTTACAAAGAATATTATGACCCTCTTTATGACACCAACTCAAATTATTTTAAAAATTATGGAGCCATATATTGGAATGATGGTATAGAAATAGCAGCCAATAAAAACAAAATAATATTTAAAACACCAACACTAGACCAAAAGAATATAATTCTATATTTAGAGGGTATTACAAGCTCTGGAAAACTAATTTCTATAAAGAAAAAAATAAACGTAGATGTAAATCTCAATAATTAAAATTAAAAAATCCGTTAGAAATTATTTCTAACGGATTTTTACTTTTATAATAAATTATATTAATTCTGCTTTTTCTGTTTTTTTAAACCTCCTTCATGATCTAAAATAATTTCTTCATCTCTATATTTACAACAAGGATGCACAGAATTATAAGCCTCTTCTGTTGCTTCTAATTTACTTTTATCTAAACCAATTACATCATGACCTACTTTTAAAATATTTTTTTGAACAGTAGTAACATCTGTTTTACGTTCATCCATAATTAGGTTTAATTGATGTGTTTTCACATTCCAAATTGCAAATTTTACACCTTTAGTTTTTAGAGCTGCAGTTTCTATTCTTTTTTTACACATTCCGCAAATACCATCAACTTCAAAAGAAATTTTTGCGTTTTTATTCTTTTTTACTTCTTGAGATTGTGTTGTAAAACCAATCAACATTAAACTGAATACAAATATTATTTTTTTCATTTTTTTACTTTTTATTATTGTTATTTCTAAACTTAATCCCACTTAGTGGGTTATTTTATTTTAAATCGTAATCCTGCATAAATTGCACGTCCAAAAATGGGAGCATATACAATTGTAGTATCAAAATTTGCGCCAAAAGGAGTATCACTTGCTAAAATAGGATTTTTCTGCTGAACATTTGTCAAATTCTCTGCTCCCACATACACTTCAAATTTATTAGAAAATACTCTTGTTATTTGTGAATTTAACAATTGGTAAGACTCAGAAAATGCAGGCAATTGGTATTGCACAGGATTAGAACTCGTATTTGGCAAACGCTGTTTGCCTATATTGTTAAAAGTAACATCAAATTTCCATTGCTTACTTTCACCTTCATCTACAGGAGTTTCATATGATAAATTTGCAAAAAATCTGTTTTGAGGCTGAATTGGTTTCTGCAAATTACCATTTTTATAATCCGTAGAAATATCAAAATATTTATAAGCAGTTCTTAAATTAAAATAAGGTAAAATGTTATAATTTACTTCAACTTGAAAACTATTAGCAATACTACTTCCATCTAAATCATAAAAAGAAATTTCTTGAGGATTTTCCCAATCTACAACCACTTGATTTTGGAAATTAGTTTGATAAAAATCAAAAGTAATATCTCCTTTTTTCTCAAACAAATTGAATTTTTGCATATAAGAAACACCATAATTCCAAGCAATTTCTGGGTTTAATCCGTAGATATTTCCACCATTATTTTCAATTTTTATTTGTCTAGAACTTGCAAATAATTTTTGATTTTCCGCAAAGATATTAGCACTTCTTTTTCCTCTTCCTGCAGAAGCTCTTAAAACGCTGTTCTCCCAAGGAACGTATCTTAAATGCAAACGAGGTGTTATAAATGTTCCTAATAAATTATGAGTATCAACTCTTAAACCTGCTGTAAAACTAAAGTTGTCTAAATTATCAAACGCATATTCAAAAAACGCTCCTAAAGAATTTTCATTTCTATTAAAATTATTGGTATTTACAAGTTCTTCATATTTATCATAGGTAAAACTAAGACCTGTTTTAAACTTGTTTCTTGTATCACCAATTATTGAGTTAAAAATAAAATTAGAATACACACTTTGATGCTCTATATCATAAACATTTAACCCAAAATATGAATCTTGTTGATGATTGCTATAAGCCATTTGAAAACCAAAACTTTGAAAAGGCATTTCTGGAAAAACATAACCTAATTTCGCAGAAGCATCTAAACGTTTTGTGTCTATTTCACTTCCCCAAGCATTGGTTGTTCCTTTATCAGTATCTGGATTAAAATTAATTTCTCCAGTTTGTTTTTCATCATTTAAAAAACGAACATTTAAAAAACTTACCCAACCTTTTTCTGCATCTGTATATTGCCATCTGTTCATTACATTTATTTGATTTGCCAATGGCACATCCATAAAATTATCTTTATTTCTATCAAATTTTTCGCCTCTATAATTGCCATGCACATACAAACCTGTTTGCCATTTATTTGATACTTTTTTATTAAAATGGGTGTTTAATTCTAACCTACCATTTAAAGAAGAATAGGCGTTTAAAAAGAACTTATTATCAGAAAACGGTTTTACCAATTCTGCATTAATTTGCCCAGAAATACTTTCAAAACCATTAACCACAGAACCTGCTCCTTTTGTAATTTGTATGCTTTCTACCCAAGTTCCTGGGGTAAATGTCATCCCAAAAACTTGACTTGCACCTCTAACTGAAGGTAAGTTTTCTTGGGTAATTAACAAATAAGGACTTGTTAACCCTAACATTTGTATTTGTTTTGTACCTGTTAATGCATCAGAAAAACTAACATCTATAGATGGGTTTGTTTCAAAGCTTTCTGCTAAATTACAACAAGCTGCTTTTAATAACTCTTCAGAATTTACTGTAAAAACATTTGCTGTGGTTAAAAACGACTTAAAGGTTGCTTTCTTTTGGGTTTTTACTGTAATTTCTTCTAAGGAACTATCCAAAGTTAAAAAATGATGAATTGGCTTTAAACCAGTAATTGTTATCGTATCTGTTTTATAACCTAAATAACTAATTACTAATTTTTTATATTCTGGCTTGTATGCAATTGTAAACCACCCTTTTTTATTAGTAATTGCACTAACATTTGTATTTAACCAATGTACACTTGCGCCTTCTACTCCTAAATTATTTTTAGGATTGTTTTTATCCATAATCATTCCTTTAAACGTGGTTTGCGAGAAGATTAAAATTGGAATAAATAGTAAAAAACTACTTATAATATTTTTTTTCATTTTTATATTTTGATAATTAAAATTTATAACAAGACTACTTATCGACTTAAAAGACGATGTTTAACTGTTAGAATTTAAAAATCAAATTAAAAAAGATTGATATAAAACCTGGTAATCTATAGGTATATCAGGTGGAGAAAAGTCTTTGTAATATATTTTCTTTGATTCATTTTTGATAAATAAATCGTTATAAGAAATATAGAATGATAGTAAAAATTGTTGTTTTGAAAAGTCAAAATCATCAAATTGAGCTTGTTGTAACTCATCTTGCCCTTCTATTTGATGCACCTCATCTTTACAGCAATTTTTCTTTTTGGTAATTTTTTCCATTTCCATTCCACAATCTTCAACATCACCAATAAAAGAAACGTCCATTAAAAAATCGCCACAATAATGTTTTTCTACAGTAAAAGAAAACGTAGAAAACAACACTAAAAGTGCTAATGTGAAGGATGCTATTTTAGAAAAAATGGATTTCATTACAATTGCAAATTTACAATAAGTAAATATAAAATGGTGTTAAATTATTTATTGCTTAATTTTTGATAATAAAATGCAGGTAAAAGCAATAATAAAAATAATGGATGAATAATAAATCTTCGTACGTAAAAAGGTAATAAATAACCTGTTTCGAATTGATCTCTCAATAAAAAAACAAAAGTGATTATTAGGACTACAAACGCAAATATAAAAAAGAGTCCAGAAAATTTTAAGTAGTCTTTTCGTTGAAATAATACCCAAATAATAGCTAAAGAAACTAAAGAGTTTAAAGTATATCTAAAAAGCATATCTACTACTAAATGCCAAACGTCTATATTAGGTATTTTTGTGTATAAATAATCGTTTTGAAAATATGCTATTAAAGGATCATAAAATAAATCTCTAGAAAAACCTCTTATCAAAAATAAAAGAATAAAAAGACCAAGAGTAAAAAATATCTTTAGATAGGTATTCATTTTTTATAATTTGAAAATTTATTAACCCAAATTACCCACAACAAGAATACGCATCCATATATAATTGCTGGAAACACCAAGTTGTGTAAAAACTCTTGTTTCTCAGGATATTTATAAATTAATACCGTTAAAAGAGCAATTCTTATGACATTAATTACATAAATAAACAAACTACCTATAACCGAAAAAATAATGGTTGCTTTAATAGAACCTGCAAAAGCCACAATAAAAGCCACAAATAAAATAATTACACTTATAGAATTACAGCCTTCTATAACTCTTGCTACATATTGGTTTTCTATTAAAAGTTTAACAGATAATTCTTTTTTATGTTGTAGTGCATCTACATGATACCCAAAAAACTCTAATAAACTTTCTGTTTGATGTGCAACTAGTGTTGTAATAGATGCTGTTTCAAATTCACCTTCTTTTTCTTGAGAATTTTGTAAGTAAGAATTATAAATTGTTACCAATAAAAAATAAGTTGCAAAAAACTTAACAAGAAAAATGATAATGTTTTTATGTTTTTTCACAGTGAATTTTAAATTAATTTTGCAATCTATTTTTTAAACGAAGATACAAAATGAATATAGATATTCTAAAAGAACAAATAGATAAAATAATTAACAGTAATAAATCTCTAAGTTATAAACTACAAACTATTTGCGATTACTTAGAAAACGAAGTTTCTTATTACGATTGGGTTGGTTTTTATTTTAAAAACGGAGATAAAGAAGAATTAAAACTAGCACAATATACAGGAGAAGAAACAGAACATATCATCATCCCTTTTGGTAAAGGCATTTGTGGACAAGTTGCTGTTAGTAACGAAAACTTTGTAGTGCAAGACGTTTCTGAACAAGACAACTATATTTCTTGTGGATGGAAAGTAAAATCGGAAATTGTAATACCTATTTTTGTAAATGAAGAAAACATTGGACAAATAGATATAGACTCTCATACAGTAAATACATTTACAGAAAAAGATGAAGCCCTTTTAGAATATGTTTGTAAAAAAGTAGCCAATATTTTATAATAAAAATTGCATCATATTTATTTTTTACTTATGTTTGTTCTATTATTTTAACCATTTTATTAATTCTATTAATCATTAACCCCCTAAATGATGAGAAAAGAACAGATTACTTCATCAGTTGCATCAGGCAATTTACCCAACAATTATATCGTAAATCAAACATCTTTTTTAGATCAATTTAAAAATTGGTTCAGAAATTTTATAGAAAACGCGGAATAATTTTATTTATTTTTTAATCTTTAACCCCCTAATTATGAGAAAACAATCAAGCAGCATTTTGCTAAAAATGCTTCCTTTTCTTCGTAAAAACGAAGAGAAAAAAGAACACAGAGACTACACAACTTTAGTAGAAAGTTTTAAAACTAGAGTGCAAGTAGAATAGTTGTTAATTTTTTATCAGTTTTTGTTATTATCTTTTATTGTCTTACAAGATTGCTTTTACTAAATTTGCACGCTTAACAAGACAACACTAAATGAGCACTTCAAAAACAATTAAATCCGCATTAATTTCGGTATTTCACAAAGATGGTTTAGCACCATTGGTAAAAAAATTAAACGACTTAAATGTAACCATTTACTCTACAGGAGGAACAGAAAAATTCATAAAAGAATTGGGTATTGACGTTGTTCCTGTAGAAGATGTTACTTCTTATCCTTCTATTTTAGGAGGACGAGTTAAAACGCTACACCCTAAAGTTTTTGGAGGTATTCTAAACAGACAAGATAACGAAAGTGATGTTGCTGAGTTAAAAGAATTTAACATTCCTCAGATAGATTTGGTAATTGTAGATTTATATCCGTTTGAAAAAACAGTTGCATCTGGTGCACCTGAACAAGATATTGTGGAAAAAATTGATATTGGAGGAATTTCACTAATAAGAGCATCAGCAAAAAACTTTAAAGACACTTTTACAGTTTCTTCTATGGATCAGTATGATGATTTTTTATCAATCTTATCAGAAAATAATGGAGAAACGACTATTGAACAAAGAAAAAAGTTTGCAACAAAATCTTTCAATATTTCTTCACATTATGATACAGCAATTTTTAATTATTTTAATTCAGACGATGCTGAAGTTGCACTAAAAATAAGCGAAACAAATGCTCAAATTTTACGATATGGAGAAAATCCGCATCAAAAAGGGTTTTTCTTTGGAGATTTAGAAGCAATGTTCGATAAATTACATGGTAAAGAATTAAGTTACAATAATCTTTTAGATGTTGATGCTGCTGTTAATCTAATTGCAGAATTTAAAGACGAGGCACCAACTTTTGCGATTTTAAAACACAATAATGCTTGTGGTTTTGCACAAAGAGAAACTATAAAACAAGCTTATGTAGATGCTTTAGCAGGAGATCCTGTTTCTGCTTTTGGTGGTATTTTAATTGCAAATACAGAAATTGATGCTGCAACTGCAACAGAAATTCACTCTTTATTTTGTGAAGTAGTCATTGCACCTTCTTTTTCTGAAGAAGCTTTATCAATTTTAAAAGGAAAGAAAAATAGAATTATTTTAATTCAAAAAGAAGTTAGTTTGCCTACATCTACTGTAAGAACTTGTTTAAATGGTAATTTAGTGCAAGATAAAGATAGTATTACAGACGCTTTAGAAGATTTAAAATATGTTACCAACAATAAACCAACTCAAAACGAGTTAGATGATTTATTGTTCGCTTCTAAATTGTGTAAAAACACAAAATCTAATACCATTATTTTAGTAAAACACAAGCAATTATTAGCTGGTGGAACAGGACAAACAAGCAGAGTTGATGCCTTAAACCAAGCCATAGAAAAAGCAAACTCCTTTGGTTTTGATTTAAAAGGCTCAGTAATGGCAAGTGATGCGTTTTTCCCTTTTCCTGATTGTGTAGAAATTGCGGATAATGCAGGTATAAAAAGTGTGATTCAACCAGGAGGTTCTATAAAAGACCAATTAAGTATTGATTATTGTAACAACAATGATTTATCTATGGTTATGACAGGAACAAGACATTTTAAACATTAATAATATATAGGTTATTTACAGTCAGAATTTTAGTAGATTTGTAATACTATAGTTAAAATAATACAACAAAGATATTTTATGGGTTTTTTTGATTTTATGACGGAAGATATTGCGATTGATTTAGGAACCGCAAATACATTAATAATTCACAATGGAAAAGTGGTTATTGATAGTCCTTCTATTGTCGCCAGAAATAGAATATCTGGAGAAATCATTGCTATTGGTAAAGAAGCCAATTTAATGCAAGGAAAAACCCACGAAAACATCAAAACAATTCGTCCTTTAAAAGACGGAGTTATTGCAGATTTTGAGGCTTCAGAACAAATGATAAAAGAGTTTGTGAAGCAAATTCCTTCAATCAAAAAGAAATTATTTCCACCAGCATTAAGAATGGTTATTTGTATTCCTTCAGGAATTACAGAGGTAGAAAAACGAGCGGTTCGTGATTCTGCAAAACATATGAATGCTAAAGAAATCTATTTAATTTATGAACCTATGGCTGCTGCAATTGGTGTTGGAATAGACATTATGGAGCCAAAAGGAAATATGATTATTGACATAGGTGGTGGTACAACAGAAATTGCTGTAATCGCTTTAGGTGGTATTGTTTGCGATCAATCTGTAAAAGTCGCTGGCGATTTATTTACCAACGATATTATGTACTATATGCGTACACAGCACAATTTGCATGTTGGTGAAACCACTGCAGAGAAAATTAAAATTACCATTGGTGCAGCAACAGAAGATTTAGAAACACCACCAGATGAAATGTTAGTTCAAGGTAGGGATTTACTAAGTGGAAAACCAAAACAAGTACAAGTTTCTTTTAGAGAAATTGCAAAAGCATTAGACAAATCTATTTTAAGAATAGAAGATGCTGTTATGGAAACTTTATCTAAAACACCACCAGAATTAGCTGCAGATATTTACAATACAGGAATTTATTTAGCAGGTGGTGGTTCTATGTTAAGAGGTTTAGATAAACGTTTATCTCGTAAAACAGACTTACCTGTTTACGTTGCAGAAGATCCTTTAAGAGCTGTCGTTAGAGGAACAGGAATTGCTTTAAAAGAATTAAACAAATACAAAAATGTTTTAATGAAATAGTGATTTTTTAAGTTCTAACAATGCAGCAGATTATCTATTTTTTTCAGAAGTTTAAATATTTTCTGTTTTTTCTATTTTTAGCGTTTATAGCACTTGCATTAACATTTAACAACCTCAACTTTCATAAAAGTAAGTTTGTAAACTCTGCAAATACGATTACAGGAGGACTTTATTCTTCAGTCTCAAATGTATCTGAATATTTAAACTTAAAAAATCAAAATAAAATTTTAGCAGAAGAAAATAATCGTCTAAGAAACTTTTTAAACAAACAACAATCCTTTATTAAGAACATAGATTCTACTGTAGTAGATACAATCAATTACAATCAGAAATTTACGTATACTACTGCAAAAATTATCAACAATAATTATACGAAAGCTTTTAATTTTTTAACCATCAATAAAGGTAAAAAACAAGGTTTAGGAAAAGAAATGGCAGTTATAAACAGTAAAGGAATTATTGGTATTATAGATAATTCTTTGACTAATTTTGCTAGAGTTCAATCTATTTTAAATAAAAACAGTAGAATTAATGCTCGTTTAAAAAATAATTTTTATTTCGGCACTTTACGTTGGGATGGTTTAAATTATAATATTGTACAACTGCATGACATACCAAGACAAGCTCCTTTAAAAATTGGTGATACTATAGAAACTGGAGGGAAATCAACCATTTTCCCTGAAGGAATTCCTATTGGTACCATTTCTAAAATAAACCAAGGTAATACAGCAGATAACAAAGTAGATGTAACTCTTTTTAATGATATGAGTAACCTTGGTTATGTATATGTTGTTAAAAATTTAGATAAAAAAGAACTCAGAAATTTAGAACTTACAGAAAATGAATAAGACACTAAATATTGTTTTTCTTTTTATTATACTTTTATTACTTCAAGTTTTTGTGTTAAATAACATAAATTTTTTAGGTAAAATAAACCCATACTTGTACATTGCTTTTGTTTTTTTATTCCCATTAAGAGAAAACCGATTTTCATTTTTATTTTTTAGTTTTTTATTAGGTCTTTTTATAGATTTTTTCTCAGATACTGGAGGTATTCATGCATTTTCAATTTTATGTATTGCTTATACAAGATTATTTTTTGTGAAAGTTTTTTTCAAGAAATTACCTGTGGATTATCCTTTTTTTAATTTAAGATCTGAAGCTTTTGGTAAAGTTTTCAACTATGTTGTAACTTTAACAGTCATTCATCACCTTATCTATTTTTCTTTTATTAATTTTAGTTTTCAAAATACATCTATGGTTTTATTAAATACTTTATACTCAAGTATTTTTACATTGATTTTATTTTTTACTGGAACCTATATTTTTACTAAAAGTCAATAATGCAAAGAAGTTTTTTACTATATATTCTAATCACCTTAATAGGAGTTATCTTTATTGGGAGGTTATTTCAACTCCAAATTATTAGAGGTGATAATTATGATCCAATCCATAATTCTGCCGTAAAAATTAAATACGATTATCCAGAACGTGGTTATGTTTACGATAGAAATGGAAAACTTTTAGTTGCCAATGAACTCTCTTATGATGTTATGGTACAACCAAATCAGGTAAAACCATTAGATACATTAGAATTTTGCAAACTCTTGAAAATTGAAAAAACAAGTTTTATAAAAAGATTAAAAAAAGCAAAAAAATATGCTTCCTATAAGCCTTCAGTATTCTTAAAACAGTTGGCAAAAGAAGATTTTGCTTTTTTACAAGAAAAACTGCATAAATATCGAGGTTTTTTCATTCAAAAAAGAATTATAAGAGAATACCCTATAAATGCTGCTGCTAATGTTTTAGGTTATATTGGAGAAGTAAATGAAGCTTTAGCAAAAAAAAACGATTACTATCAACAAGGTGAATTAATTGGTAGAGATGGTGTAGAAAGGCAGTATGAAGATTATTTACGTGGAAAAAAAGGAAAAAAACACCTTCAATTAAATCGATTAAACAAAGTAACAGGGTCTTATAAAAATGGAAAATATGACACTTTACCAGAAAACGGAAAAGATTTAACATTAACTTTAGACATAGACTTACAAGTATATGCCCAAAAATTAATGGCTGGTAAAAGAGGAGGTATTGTTGCAATAGAACCTTCTTCTGGAGAAATTTTAGCTCTAGTAACTGCACCATCTTATGATCCAAATATGTTGGTGGGTAGAAAAAGGTCTAAGAATTCTTCCCTACTTTTTAACGATACTATTAGCAGACCATCTTATGACAGAGGCTTGTTAGCTGCATATCCTCCTGGCTCTCCTTTTAAAATGATGAACGCTTTAATTGGTTTGCAAGAAAACGTTATTAATGAAGAAACTTGGTTTAAATGTTATCATGGCTATAAATACGGAAAAAAAACAACTGATTTCATGGGTTGTCATTGTGGTATCGTTGGCAGACCAATAAAACTAAAAACAGCCATTGCAAAATCTTGTAACAGTTACTTTTCTAATACTTACAAACGTATAGTAGAAAAAAATAATAGACCTTCAGAAGGTTTAGATAATTGGCACAAACATGTTGCTAGTTTTGGTTTAGGAAACTATTTAGGTTATGATTTACCTGCAGGACAAAAAGGATTAATTCCTGATGGAAAATATTATGATTCTCGTTATAAATATTCTTGGAATGGATCTACAATTATTTCAAATGCTATTGGGCAGGGAGAAATTTTAACAACTCCAATACAATTAGCAAATTTTACAGCAGCAATTGCCAACAAAGGTTATTTTTACACACCACATATTTTAAAACAAGTTGATAAAAAAAATATTGAGAACCCAAAATTTACAGAAGCTAAGCAAACCACCATCAATAAAGAACACTTTACTCCTGTTATAGAAGCAATGTATGAAGTATTTAAAACTGGTACAGGAAAATGGAGTCAAGTAAAAGGGATCGAAATTTGCGGTAAAACAGGAACAGCAGAAAATTTTGTTAGAATTGATGGACAAAAAATTCAGTTGCCAGATCATTCTATTTTAGTCGCTTTTGCACCAAAAGAAAATCCCAAAATTGCTTTGGCCATTTTTGTTGAAAATGGGGGTTATGGTTCTACTATTGCAGCTCCTATTACAAGTTTAATGATTGAAAAATACTTAAACAAAAAAATTTCTAAAGCAAGTAAATACAGAGAACAAAATATGTTAAACTTAAGTTTACAAGATATTTATGATAAACTAAACCAAAAGCCAGAAGAAATTGCGTCAGGAACAAAATAACATTTTTGCAGGTATAGATTGGATTTTAGTTAGTCTATTCTTTATTTTAATTGGTTTTGGATGGATGAATATTTATGCAGCCTCAAAAGCAGATGAAAGTTTTGAGCTGTTAAGTTTTTCTACAAAATATGGAAAACAGATGATATTTATCTGCTTAACCATTCCTTTAATAATTGTTGTACTGTTCTTTAATTCTAAATTTTACGAACAGTTTGCTAGTATTTTTTATATCGTTTGCCTGCTATCCTTAATAGGTCTCTTTGTTTTTGGTAAAGAAATTAATGGTGCAAAATCTTGGTATAATTTTGGAGTTTTAGGTTTGCAACCTTCCGAATTTGCAAAAGCATTCACAGCTTTAGCAGTAGCTAAACTTTTAAGTGATAGACAATATAATTTTAAGTTGATAAAAAATCAGATTAAAGCATTTATTATTATTTTTACGCCAGCTTTCTTAATTACTCTTCAACCAGATGCAGGTTCTGCTTTAATATATCTCGCTTTCTTTTTTGTGCTAAATAGAGAAGGTTTAACTTTAAACTACATCATTCTAGGTTCGTTAGCAATATTTATTTTTATTCTAACCATTCTTTTTGGGGCTTCTTGGGTATTATCAATTCTATTAATTTTAATAACTATTGGTGTTATCTATGCAATTAAAAGAGGGGGGAAAAGATTTATAAGATTCAATTGGCATAAAGTTATTGGTATTTATGTATTAGCTATATTATTTATTTTTGGTACTTATTTTGCATATAACAAAGTTTTTAAACAACATCATAGAGATCGTTTTGAAGTTTTATTAGGATTAAAAACTGATACAAAAAATATAGGCTACAACTCACATCAATCAGAGTTAACCATAAGTTCTGGTGGTTTTTCTGGCAAAGGTTTTCTTCAAGGAGATATTACAAAAGGAGATTTTGTACCAGAACAACACACAGATTATATTTTTAGTACAGTTGGCGAAGAATGGGGCTTTTTAGGAAGTTCTTTAGTGATAATCCTCTTTATGTTAATGCTCTTCAGAATCATTTATCTAGCAGATACACATACCAACAAATTCGGACGAATATATGGCTATGGAGTGGCTTCCATACTATTCTTTCATCTCATTGTAAATATTGGAATGGTTATTGGCTTATTACCAACTGTTGGAATCCCCTTACCTTTCTTTAGTTATGGAGGTTCTTCTTTATGGGGCTTTACTATTTTACTTTTTATTTTTATAAGATTAGATGCTCATAAGAATTATGATTGGTAGAAAGATATTTTTGAATTAATAGCTTTTTGTTACACTAAGAATATTCAGTATGTTAAAAAATATTTCGTGAAATAGTATTCCAACTATAGCTGTAATTGCTACACTTATCAATAAAATATTTGATAGATTTTATAAATAAGACTTATGCTTTTTTTAGTATTCTTATCAATAATAAAAGACTGAAAAATGATAAAGCCCCATAAAATTAATTAAATTTAGTTCACAAAAAAAGCTCTGAAAATTAATTCAGAGCTTTAAAATATTTTTTAAATTTAAAATCTTACTACAATGCAGCAACGTGCTTTGTTAATTTAGACTTTAGATTAGCAGCTTTGTTTTTATGGATAATATTATTCTTTGCTAATTTATCTAACATAGAAATAACTTTTCCTAATTTACCTTCTGCTTCTTTCTTATCTTCTACAGCACGTATATCTCTTAAAGCATTACGAGTTGTTTTATGCTGATATTTGTTACGTAACCTTTTAGCTTCGTTACTTCTAATTCTTTTTAATGCTGACTTATGATTTGCCATAATTTCTTAACTTCTTGTTTTTATTAAAACTTGTAGTCCGTACGGGAATCGAACCCGTGTTACATGGATGAAAACCATGCGTCCTAACCCCTAGACGAACGGACCATAACAATTAATTATCTCTCAATTGCGGATGCAAATATACAACGTTTTTAAAATTCTGCAATATTTTTTTAAAAAATTTTAAAAAAATTATTTTTTACTAATATGCCTTTGCAAAAAGCACTCTTTTTGTTGATGGTTTTCCTGTTAAAACACAAAGACCTTCTTCTTCTTTTGCATCATTAGGAATACATCTTATAGTTGCTTTTGTGTATTCTTTTATTCTATCTTCTGTTTCCTCTGTACCATCCCAATGTGCAGAAACAAAACCACCTGTATTTTTTATTGCTTTTTTAAATTCTTTAAAATCATCAACAACTGTGGTATGTTCTTTTCTAAAATTGATTGCTTTTGTATATAAATTTTCTTGAATTTCTTCTAAAAGGTTTTCAATAAAAGAGACAGCATCAGTTTGATTAATGGTTCGTTTCTCAAAAGTATCTCTTCTTGCAATTTCTAGAGTTCCGTTTTCTAAATCACGATTTCCTATTGCAATTCTTACAGGAACTCCTTTTAATTCGTATTCTGCAAATTTTGCTCCTGGCCTGTAAGTATCTCTATCATCAAATTTTACTGAAATTCCTTTTTTACGCAAATCTTTAACGATAATATTTACTTTTTCTGAAATAGCTTCCAATTGTTCCTCTCCTTTATAAATAGGAACAATAACTACTTGAATTGGCGCTAATTTAGGAGGTAATACTAATCCATTATCATCTGAATGTGTCATTATTAAACCACCAATTAAACGTGTCGAAACTCCCCAAGAAGTAGCCCAAACATATTCTTGTTTCCCTTCTTTAGAGGTGAATTTTACATCAAAAGCTTCTGCGAAATTTTGACCTAAAAAATGACTTGTTCCTGCCTGTAAAGCTTTTCCATCCTGCATTAATGCTTCAATTGTATACGTATCTTCTGCACCTGCAAAACGCTCACTATCAGATTTTATTCCTTTCACAACTGGCATTGCCATAAAATTTTCCGCAAATTCTGCATAAACATCTTGCATTTGTTTTGCTTCTGAAACAGCTTCTTTTTTAGTTGCGTGTGCTGTATGACCTTCTTGCCATAAAAATTCCGCAGTTCTTAAAAATAAACGCGTTCGCATTTCCCAACGTACAACATTTGCCCATTGATTTATTAATAAAGGTAAATCTCTGTAAGATTGTATCCATCCTTTATAGGTATTCCAAATAATGGCTTCAGAAGTTGGTCTACCCACTAATTCTTCTTCTAATTTGGCTTCTGGATCTACTCTTAATTTACCTGGATTCTCAGGGTCATTTTGCAAACGGTAATGAGTTACAACTGCACATTCTTTGGCAAAACCTTCTGCATTTTTTTCTTCAGCTTCAAATAAACTTTTAGGCACAAACAAAGGAAAATAAGCATTTTCGTGCCCAGTTTCCTTAAACATTCTATCTAATTCTGCTTGCATTTTTTCCCAAATAGCATATCCATAAGGTTTTATAACCATACAACCTCTAACAGCTGAGTTTTCAGCTAAATCTGCTTTTACAACTAATTCGTTATACCATTTAGAATAATCGTCTGCTCTTTTTGTTAAATGTTTACTCATAATTAAAAGTTTGGCACAAATATTGTTACCTTTATTGTGAAGTTTTTATTAAAAACGATACAAAATTACTATAATTTAAAGAGTTTTTAGCAAGAATTTATCAATAAAAAGTATTCATCAAAATATATTATTATGAAAGCACACTATACAAAACCCAACTTAAACCAATTCTCTTTACTAATAGCAACTGCTTTATTATTGGTTTCTTGCGGAACATACCAAAGTGTTTATAATGATGATGGTATTTATGGTGATGATTCTCCTAGAAGAGAAAAAAGAACCGTTATTGTTAATCAAGAAAGAAACGACGATAATTATGAAGATAATTATTTTACAAAAAGGTTAGAAGATTTACAAAATGTAGACGATAATCAAATTTTTACAGATGTAGATGATTACAATTCTGTAGACACTTTATATGTTGATGATAATAATATAGACCAATCTATTAATTACAACCCAAACCAACCTTGGGGTTATGATGACAATAATAATGTTGTTGTAAATTTAAACGTTGGTCAAAACCCTTACTGGAATGATCCTTTTTGGGGTGGTGGACTATGGAATGGAGGATTCTACAACAATTGGGGTTGGGGAAATAATTGGGCTTGGGGAAACAGATGGGGCCTTAGAGGAGGCTTTTGGGGAGGAAACCCTTATTGGCATCCTTATCATAATCTATATGCTTGGAATGGTTTTTACAACCCTTATATTGGCAACAGAGGTTTTTGGGGCAACAATAGATTTAACAATAATTTTTACAACAATAGAAACGTAGCTTATGGTAGAAGAACGTTTAACAACTCTACTTACAGCAGAAGATCTAATACAAGTAATAGGAGTGCATCCACTAATAGGAGAAGCTCTAATACAAACAGACAATCTACCTCCAGAAGAAGTAGTTCTACTTACCCTAACAGAAACACAAATACTCGAAGAAGTTCTTCTTCTACAAGAAGGAGTAGTTCATCCACAAGAAGAAGTTCTGGAAGCTCATCTACAAGAAGAAGCTCTGGCTCTAGAAGAAATAATAGTGCAAGTGTAAATAATAGAAGTTCTAATAACAGACAAGTTGTAGTTGTTAGAAGAAATAGAAACAGTTCTAATACGAACGCTACAAGATCTAATACTTCTTCTAGGAATTCGAATACAACTACAAGAAGATCTACTTCTTCTGCAAATAATAATAATAATAATAATAATAATAATAATAGTAGAACCTATAGAAATACAACACCTAGAACAACAAGTAGAAGCACCAATACTTATAAACCACCTACAAGAAGTTCTTCTAGGAATACATCTTCAAGATCATCTTCGTCAAGAAGCTCATCAACAAGAAGTACACCAAGTAGAAGTAGTTCTAGAAGTTCATCAACAAGAAGTTCATCTTCATCTAGAAGAAGGAATTAATAACACTCAGAAAAAAATATATAAAATGAAAAGATTTTTAACAATAGCGATACTTTTCGCAGCAACAATTACGTCTTATTCACAATCTTTAGGCTACCAAGATTTAGGTGTTTTGTTTTCTCAAAATAATGATAATGGTTCAGCACGTTTTACAGCTATGAGTGGAGCATTTGGTGCATTAGGAGGTGATGTTTCTTCAATAAACATAAATCCTGCTGGTCTTGCAGTTTTTAATAATAGTGCTTTTTCTGGGACTTTTAACTCTAGAAGTTCTTCAATTATTTCTAATTATTATGGAAACTCTATAACTACAGAAAATGAATTTATAAATTTATCTCATGCAGGTGCTGTTTTAGTTTTTGACACAGCTTATAATTCTGATTGGAACAAATTTGCTATTGGTTTTAATTATAGAATTACAAAAGATTTTAATAATAGCTTTTCTGCAAGAGGAAACAGTGGTGTTGCAACTTTTACAGAATTCCCTTTAGACAATAACAACCCTGTATTAAATTACAATGTAGCTGATGAACAAATATTTAACACAAGATATGGAGGTGAAATAAGCGAATTTAATTTTGCGTTTTCTTCTGTACATTTGAATAAATTATATGTTGGTTTAGCGTTGAATTTTTACGACTTAAATTTTAGTCAAAAAACAACACTTACAGAATTTAATAATGATGGGAATGGAAATACTTTAGATGCTAATTTTTATCAAGAAAACATAACTGTAGGAACTGGTTTTTCTGCAAATGCTGGTTTCATTTATAAGGCACATCCTAATTTTAGATTTGGGGCTTCTTACCAAACCCCAACTTGGTTTACAGAAATTTTAGAAACCACAAATGTTGTTGATAATGATGGTTTTAATGGCGATACAGAAATAGTTGTTAGTAATGACAATACCATATATGATAACACTTCTGGTAACTTTTTTCCTTCTCAAGAATTTTTGTACAGACTAAAAACACCTAGTAAACTAACCTCTAGTGCTGCATTTATCTTTGGCAAAAATGGTTTGTTAAGTTTTGATTATATCATCAGAAATTATCAAAATATGAATTTATCTGAAGGTAATTTTAATCAAGAAAACCAATATTTTCAAAACGATTTAAGAAACACACATTCTTACAATGTAGGTACAGAATGGCGTTTAGACAGGTTTAGTGTTAGAGGAGGATATAAATTTGAGCAAAACCCAATAAAAATAGCTGAAGGGGCAGAAAATTTGAAAGGATATTCTTTAGGTGCTGGATACAATTTCGGAAGCTTTAAACTAGACTTTTCTTATAGTGATAATAACAGAACAAACTTATATAATTTTTACTCTGGCTTTAATGTAAACCCAGCATCACTTCAATTAGACAATAGAACTTTTACAGCTACAGTTACTTTAAATCTGTAATTTTAAAAAACAATAAAATAAACTCCGTTTATAGATATAGATTTTATTTATAAGCGGATTTTTTATTTAAGCTATTAAAATAATTAAATTTTCCCTTTTTTGACTTAATTTTGCAATTCAATTTTTAGATGATGCAAGACGTAAAAATTACAATTCAAGAAACTACAAATAACACTATCATAAAGTTTAATACCAATAAAGTATTAATAAATGGAGGTAGTTATGAATATAGCAATATAGACGAAGCTAAAAACTCGCCCTTAGCACAACAATTATTCTATTTACCTTTTGTAAAAAAGGTTTTTATTACAGCTAACTTTATCGCTGTTCAACGTTTTGATATTTTAGAATGGATAGATGTGCAAGAGGAAGTTAGAGAACAAATTGAGACTTACTTAAATGACGAAGGTGTTGTTGTAAATGAAGAAAGTTCATCAACAAAAAAAGAAGCAATTGAAGTGTATGCTGAAGTAACTCCAAATCCTTCAGTAATGAAGTTTGGCACCAACAAAGCATTAACTCAAACTGATGTTGAGTATAAAAACATAGATGAGGCTAGTAAATCATCGCCTTTAGCACAAGCAATTTTTAATTTTCCGTTTGTAAAAGAAGTATTTATTTCTGATAATTACATTTCAGTTACTAAATATGATATGGTAGAATGGAATGAAGTTTTTACAGAAGTAAGAACTTTTATTCGTGAGTATTTAGTAGATGGAAAAACAATTATTAAAGAGTTGCCTTCAGAAGAAAAAGCATCCACAGAAAATAAAGTTGAGCAACCAAAAGTACAATTAGAAGGTATTTCTGCTCAAATTGTAGATATTTTAGATGAATATATAAAACCTGCTGTTGCTGGTGATGGAGGAAATATCGCATTTCGTTCTTATGATGAAGAACATAAAGTAGTAAGTGTAATTTTACAAGGTGCTTGTAGTGGTTGTCCTTCTTCTACTGCTACCTTAAAAAACGGAATAGAAAACTTACTAAAAGAAATGTTACCAAATCAAATTAGTGAAGTGATTGCAATTAATGGGTAATCCCCTTTATCTTTTAGACATTTCCCAAAAGGGGAAAATAAAAAACAAAAAACATTCAGCATAAAGCCAATTGCTTAAAGCCTAAAGCTAAAAAAATGTCAGCAGAAAAAATAAATCCTTATAAAGATTCTAAACTTGGTAAAAAAGAGCAAGTTGCTAAAATGTTTGACAACATTTCTGAAAATTACGATGGTTTAAACAGAGTTATTTCTTTAGGAATTGATGTAAAATGGCGTAAAAAAGTAGTGGAAATTGTTGGACAAAACAATCCTAAACAGATTTTAGACATTGCAACTGGCACAGGAGATTTGGCTTTAATGATGGCAAAATTGAATCCTGACAGAATTGTAGGTTTAGACATTTCTGAAGGAATGTTAGAAGTGGGTAAACAAAAAATAGCCAAAGTAAACTTGTCTGATAAAATAGAAATGATTGTTGGCGATTCTGAAGATATGCCTTTTGCAGACAACACTTTTGACGCAATTACAGTTTCTTTTGGCGTTAGAAATTTCGCCAATCTAAATAAAGGAATAAAAGAAATAGCCAGAGTTTTAAAACCTACAGGAGTTTTAGTTATCTTAGAAACCTCTAACCCAGTAAAATTCCCTTTTAAACAAGGTTATAAAATATATACAAATCTATTTTTACCTGTTGTTGGTAAATTATTCTCAAAAGATAAAGTTGCCTATTCTTATTTATCTGAATCTGCAAATTCTTTTCCTTTTGGTGAAGCTTTCAACAATATTTTACAAAAAAATGGGTTTACACATACAGAAGATAAACCTGTAACTTTTGGAGTTGCAACAATTTATATTGCACGTAAATAATGATGCCTAAAAAATTTATAATATTCGGTTTTTTCCTACTTACATCTATCGCTTTTTTTGCACAAAGAGAAAGAGTAGATTACCTGCCAAGTTTTGATAAAAAAAGATTGCATTATGGTTTCTATTTGGGGCTAAACCAAAACGATTTTAAAGTAAGTCTAAGAGACAACCCAAGTGTACCCAATGCAAATATTACAGTAGAACCAAACTTAGGTTTTACTGTTGGTTTAATTGCAGATTTGCGTTTACATAAAAACGTGAACTTACGTTTTGAACCTGGTTTAATGACCAATTCTAAGAAAATATTTTTCAACCATTTAGCAACTCCTCAAGACAGTGTTAGAGAAGTTAGTTCTACCTATTTACACGTGCCATTATTATTTAAATTTAGTACAGACAGATACAAAAATATTAGACCATATATTTTAGGAGGTGTTTCTTTTAATTACAATTTATCTAGTAACGAAAGAAATCAAGATGATAATTCTTCAGGACAATTTAGAATGAGATCTAGTGATTTTATGTATGAAGTTGGTATAGGAATAGATATTTATTTGTATTTCTTTAAGTTCTCTCCTTCTATTCGTGGTATTTTTGCGATTAACAATGAAATAAAATATGATAACGACCCAAATAGTAAATGGACTGCTCCAATAAATTACATGGGAACTCGTGGCGTTTTTCTTTCTTTGGCTTTTGAGTAGAAAAGTTGCAATTTTTTTTGACTAGACTTTATATTTATTTTCTTATTTTTTTGATGATAATTTTTATCAAATAAAAATTACACCAAGTAAATATTATTGGCAATAGGAAAAAGAAAAAAAATATTTCTACATTAAAACCATACTCAAAAGTGAAAGCAAAATACAAAAGCTGACAACACATCAATAAGGTCATAATTGAAGTCAATAAAAGAAAACAGTACAAAACTTTATCAAAAATAGTATTCTTCTTTTCTCTAAACTTATAACAAAGACTGAATAAAAAAGATAATACCAGAACTATTGCATATGTTTTCTCTTCAATTGACATAACAAATCTATGAATAGAAGCTCCAGATACAACCACAACAAAAAACAAAGTAAAAACTATTGTCATTTGATAAATTATCAAATGTAATTTCTCTGTTAGATTTAGAAATTTTAAAACAAGTTTACTCATAATCTATTTTAACTTCTCTTAAACTCACTCAATAAAATAGCAGTTGCAGTGGCTACATTTAAACTTTCGGTTTCTTGTGTTTCTCCAAATCTTGGTATAGAAAGCTTGTTTTCAATCAACTTTTTTATGGTATCAGAAACACCATTTGCCTCATTTCCCATAATTAGAATTCCTTCTTTTGGTAAATTAGATTTGTAGACATTTTCGCCATTCATATCTGCAATAAATGTTGGCAATTTTGTTTCATATAAATAGTCAACCAAATCTAAATAATGTATAGAAACTCTTGATAAAGACCCCATACTTGCTTGCACAACTTTTGCATTGTAACAATCTACTGTATCTTTAGAGCAAATAATTTCATCAACCCCAAACCAATCACACAAACGTATAATTGTGCCTAAATTTCCTGGGTCATTTATAGCATCTAAAGCAATTATTAAACCTTTTTTTTCTAATATTTTTTCTTCAGGAATTTTAAACAACCCTAAAACTTTGTTAGGTGTTTTTAGGTTACTTATTTTCTTTAAATCTGTTTCAGAAATTCGTGTTATTTTTTCATCAAAAACATCCGTAGAGAAATCATCAATACAAAAAATAGTATCTAATATAAAAGAAGAGTTTAAAAGTTCTTGTACCACTTTTACACCTTCTGCAATAAATAATTTATGCTTTTGTCTATACTTTTTTTGAGATAAACTTGTTATTAATTTTAGTTGATTTTTTGAGATACTCAAAACTGATAGATTTTTAGAGTTTTAGAGGTCGTTATTTTTTATCTTTATTTAGGCAAAATATAAAAAACATAACCTTTGTTACGTTTTAATATTTTAACGCAAAGAAAGGGAAAAAGAACAAGTATAAAAACTGAAAACCTATTGGTTTTTAGTATATACTCATTAATTGATTGTAAATAGAAATAAACCGCCTAAAAATACTATTTTTGATGCTGATAGCATTGCTAAATTGATGAAAAAACTTTCTTTTTACATTTTCGCCTTTATAATACTATATTCTTGTAACTCTACAAAACGAGTTGCAGAAGATAAACATATGCTTACTCAAAATTATATTTATGTAGATAGCGTAAGAGATAAAAGCGCTGATTTACAAAAATATCTGCTACAAAAACCAAACCCAAGATTTTTAGATTTACCATTTGCACTCTATTTTCATAATATTGGAAATCCCAAAAAACCTAAAACAACTAGTGAATGGGGCAAAAAAAACCCAAGATCTTATAATTTAATAAAAAACATCTTTTCGGAAAAGCAAAGTATTGCTTACGCAAATACATTTATTGGTATTAATAATTGGTTTTTAAAATACCAAGGCCCAGTAATCATGAACAAAAGAAAAGTAAAAAGAACTGCAGATAATTTATCAGCATATTATAAGAATAGAGGCTATTTTAATTCTAAAGTAGATACGATTGTTAATGAATATAATGATAAAAAAGCAACTGTAGAGTATTACATAACTAAAGGAAAACCAACTTTATTAGACACTATAAAACTAAAAATAGAATCGCCTGTTTTAGATACTATTTACAAAAACTCTTACACAAAATCGTTATTACAAAGTGGTAATCAATATAATGATAAAACGTTTAGAAACGAAGCAAGTAGAGTTTTAAAACTGTACAGAAATAATGGTATTTATCACTTTAACGAATCTGCTCTTGGTTTTTATGTAGATTCTTTAAGAGCCGATAATAAAACAAATGTAGACTTTATTGTTTCTAGTGATAGGTTGCAAGAAATTAGTGGAAGATATGTTAGCAAACCTTATAAAGTTCATAGAATTAAAGAAATAAACGTTTATACAGATTATTCTTTTTCTAAATCTGGTGATAAAATTAAAGATTCTATAAAATATAATGGCATAAATTTTTTGGCTTATGGCAAAAATAAATACAACCCAAAATATTTAGAGCAATCTATTTTCATAAAAAAAGATGGAATTTATAAAGATACTTTAAGAAATTTAACAAGAAGCCACTTAAAATCTCTTAAAAACTTTAAGTCTACCAATATTTCTTTTACAACACTTGCTAATTCAGATAACGAGTTAAAAATGGATGTATATTTAGCACCCATAGAAAAATACACTTTAGGTTTAGAAACAGAATTAACACACTCTAACATAAGAAGTGTAGGTACTTCTGCTAAATTTTCTATTACAGATAGAAATGCATTTAGAGGAGCAGAATTATTAAAAGTTTCTTTCTTAGGCTCCTATTTCAACTCTATTAATGGTCCAGGTTGGGAAATTGGTGCAGATGCTTCTCTAGAAATACCAAGATTTATGGCTCCTTTTGGCCTAAGTAAATTGGTTCCTAAAAGAATGTCTCCTAGAACATTGCTTTCTTTGGGAGCAAGTTTTCAAAAAAACATTGGTTTAGATAGAAAAACTTTTACAGTTTTAGCAGATTATAAATGGAATTACAACACAAAAAAAACAATTCAGATAGAAGCTTTAAACGTGCAATATATCCAAAATTTGAATGTGAATCGTTATTTTGATATTTATCGTTCAGAGTTTACAGCATTACAAAATATAAATTCGATTTACCCAGGTACAACTCAAGATTTACCAACAAATCTAGATACACAATCGTCTGCAGCCTTAAACTTTATAAATTCAGTTTCTAATGATAGTAGCTTTCAAAACTCAAATCCAGAAGAGTTTAATACTACTTTAAACATTTTAGATCGATATAAAATTATAACCTCAGATTTTTTAATCCCAACTTTAGCATACACATACACCTATAATAATCAAACAGATTTTAAAGATAATAATTTTTCTTTTTTTAGAGTTAGAATTGCAAATTCTGGGAACATTTTAGGTTTACTATCAAAGAAAACAAATGCAAATAATAAAAAAACATTTTTAGACATTCCTTTAGCACAATACTTTAAAACAGATATAGAGTTTAAGAAATTTTGGGATGTAGGTTTAAATTCTGTATTTGGTTTTAGAACTTTTCTTGGTGCAATTATTCCTTACGACAATTCAGACATTCCTTTTACAAAAAGTTATTTTGCAGGTGGTTCTAATGATATTAGAGCTTGGCAAAGTTATGAATTAGGTCCAGGAAGCAGAAACACAGGATTAGAGTTTAATGTTGGAAGTTTAAAATTCTTGACCAGTGCAGAATATAGGTTTCCAGTATTTAGTAAATTAAAAGGTGCTTTATTTATAGATGCAGGTAATATCTGGGACATCTCAAATTCTGGTTTTGTAGATGATGATGCAAAGTTTAATGGTTTTGCCTCTTTACAAAATATTGCAATTGGCTCTGGTTTTGGAGCAAGATTAGACTTTAGCTTTTTAATACTTCGTTTTGATGTTGGTTTTAAAACCTATGAACCTTATTTAACTGACAAAAAATGGTTTAAAAACTACAATTTTGAAAGTGCAGTTTATAATATAGGTATCAACTACCCTTTCTAAAACTCATAAAAACCTATAACGTTTTCGTTATTTTATAGACTAACTCATCCTTATTTTTCTTATTTTTGATGAGAATTTTAATGTTAAAAACAAAAAGATGAGTCATAATATAAAACCAGGTGTAGCAACAGGTAAAGAAGTACAAAATATCTTTAATTACGCTAAAGAAAAAGGATTTGCATTACCAGCAGTTAATGTTGTTGGTTCTAACACAATAAACGGAGTTTTAGAAACTGCAAGAGAACTAAATGCTCCTGTAATTATTCAGTTTTCGAATGGTGGGGCGCAATTTCAAGCAGGTAAAGGCTTACCTAATGATGGTCAGAAAGCTGCAATAGCAGGTGGTATTGCAGGTGCAAAACACATTCATGCATTGGCAGAAGCTTATGGAGTTCCTGTAATTTTACATACAGATCACTGTGCAAAAAAATTATTACCTTGGATTGATGGTTTATTAGACGCAAGTGAAGTTCACTTTAAAGAAACTGGTAAACCTTTATATAGTTCTCATATGATAGATTTATCTGAAGAACCAATTGAAGAAAATATAGAAATTTGTAAAACATACTTAGCTAGAATGAGCAAAATGGGTATGACTTTAGAAATCGAATTAGGTATTACTGGTGGTGAAGAAGATGGTGTAGATAATTCTGATGTAGATGCATCTAAATTATATACACAACCAGAAGAAGTTGCTTATGCTTATGAAGAGTTATTAAAAGTTTCTCCTCAGTTTACAATTGCTGCAGCTTTTGGTAACGTTCATGGTGTTTACAAACCAGGAAACGTAAAATTGACACCAAAAATCTTAAAAAATTCTCAAGAATTTGTTACCAAAAAATATGGAGTAGAAGAAAATCATATCGATTTTGTATTTCATGGAGGATCAGGTTCTACTCTTGAAGAAATTAGGGAAGCTATTGGTTATGGAGTCATTAAAATGAATATTGACACAGATTTACAATTCGCTTTTACAGAAGGAATTAGAGATTATATGCAAGAAAAAGCGCCATATTTAGCAACTCAAATTGGGAATCCTGATGGTGCAGATAAACCTAATAAAAAATATTACGATCCAAGAGGTTGGTTACGTTTAGGAGAAGTAACTTTTAAAGAACGTTTAAAACAAGCTTTTGCAGATTTAAACAATATAGATACTTTATAAAATTATATACTTTTTATACTCTAAAGCACTTTGATACACTCAAGGTGCTTTTTTTATGATATTAATTTATCTAAAAGAACAGTTTAAAGAAAAAACTTTTACATTTGTAATCTATTTATTTTTTAATAAATAAGAATAACCTAAAAAACATAACAACAACTATGGCTTGGTTTAAAAGAACAGACAAAGGGATTCAAACCTCTACAGAAGATAAAAAAGACACTCCAAAAGGATTATGGTATAAAACTCCTAGTGGAAAAATAATAGATACAGAAGAATTAAAAAGAAACTTATATGTTAGTCCTGAAGATGGTTATCATGTAAGAATTGGTAGTAAACATTATTTCGAATTGTTTTTTGATGATAATAAATTTAAAGAGCTAGATGCAAACCTAACTTCTAAAGATCCTTTAAAATTCGAAGACACAAAAAAATACACAGATCGTGTAAAAGCTGCCCAAGAAAAAACAAAATTAAAAGACGCAGTTAGAACTGCAGTTGGTAAATCTTTAGGAAAAGACATCGTAATTGCTGCAATGGATTTTGCTTTTATTGGAGGTTCTATGGGTTCTGTAGTTGGTGAGAAAATTGCAAGAGCTATTAATTATGCTATAGAAAATAAACTACCTTTTTTAATGATTTCTAAATCTGGTGGTGCAAGAATGATGGAAGCATCACTTTCTTTAATGCAACTCGTTAAAACATCAGCAAAACTAGCACAATTAGCAGATGCTCAATTGCCATACATTTCTTTATGTACAGACCCAACAACTGGTGGTACAACAGCTTCTTATGCAATGTTAGGTGATATAAACATTGCAGAACCAAATGCTTTAATTGCATTTGCAGGCCCAAGAGTTGTAAAAGATACTACAGGTAAGGAACTGCCAGAAGGTTTTCAAAAATCAGAATTTGTTTTAGAACATGGTTTTTTAGATGCTATCTATGAGCGTAAAGAATTAAAGAAACAAGTAAATTTATATATAGATTTAATTCAAAATCTTCCTGTAAGAAAACCAGAAGTAGTTTCTTAAATAAGCCAGCATATATTGACTTTCTCTTTTCTTTAAGTTTCTAAAAAGAAACAACTTACAAGAGTTTATTATAAAAAATAATTATATATTTGCAGCTTCAATAAAAAAATTATTGATATACATAAAAATCATTTAAATAATATTGGCATGTACTTAACAAAAGAAGTAAAAGAAAGCATTTTCGAAAAACACGGTAAAGGAAAAAACGATACTGGTTCTTCAGAAGGGCAAATTGCATTATTCACACACAGAATAAACCATTTAACTGGGCACTTAAAAAACAATCGTAAAGATTTTAATACAGAGCGTTCTTTAGTAATGATGGTAGGTAAACGTAGAAGTTTATTAGATTATTTAAAAAAATCTGATATTGCTAGATATCGTGCAATTATCAAAGAATTAGGAATTAGAAAATAATTCTCACAAAAAAGAGGCTCTATAAACGTGCCTCTTTTTTTATGCAAATTTTCTTGTAGCTTGCTACAAAACATTAATTTGTCTTTCTTGCGAAAACAGGAATTTAAAAAAGTTCATTTTTAAGATTAACAAACTTTAAAAATTTAAAAGTCTGATTTTAACAACATCAGCAACCATATAAAAAATCAGAATTACCAACAATAATTCTGTGTTTCCATTGCAACAACAAACAACAACACAACAACAAACAGTAATTAAAAATTAGAATTAAATTTATGATTCCAAAAGTATTTAGAGAGGTTATAGACCTTGGAGATGGAAGAACCATCTCATTAGAAACCGGTAAATTAGCAAAACAAGCTCACGGTTCAGTTGTTGTTCAATCAGGAAAATGTATGATGTTATGTACAGTTGTTTCCAATTACAAACAAAGTCCTGTAGACTTTTTACCATTAACAGTAGACTACAGAGAAAAATTTGCTGCTGCAGGAAGATATCCTGGAGGTTTCTTTAAAAGAGAAGCAAGACCAAGTGATGGAGAAGTATTAACAATGCGTTTAGTAGACAGAGTTTTACGTCCATTATTTCCAAAAGATTACCATAGTGAAGTACAAGTTATGATTAAATTAATGTCTCATGACGAAGATGTAATGCCAGATGCAATGGCTGGTTTAGCAGCATCAGCAGCTATTCAATTATCAGATTTTCCATTTGAGTGCGCTATCTCTGAAGCAAGAGTTGGACGTATAAATGGTGAATTTGTTATCAACCCAACAAGAGCACAATTAGCAGAATCTGATATAGATATGATGATTGG
>JBGCFX010000100.1:0-2524 GCA_045110395.1 Polaribacter sp. | reverse complement strand
TTAAAGATGGCGCTTTTAGATTAGCTATTAACCATCAAATACCAATAGTACCTATTACATTTGCAGATAATAAAAAAAGGTTTTCATATACTTTTTTTAGTGGAAGTCCAGGTAGAATGAGAGCTAAAATTCATGAATTTATTGAGACAAAAGACCTTAAAATTGATGCTACTCGAGCAATTAATGAAAAGGCAAAAGCTGTTATTTATAATCAATTATTAAGGTATACTTTAAAAAATAATAAAAAAGCTACTCTTGTTAAAGAGTAGCTTTTAAAGCATCATTGGGCTCTCAAATTAATGAAATACTAAGTAAAAGTTTAACCAACTAAAAAAACCTAAAACTTAAAACTTATAACTGATACCAGTATAAACACCAATGATGTAAGGTCTAAAATTTCCAGACGTTTCGCTGTATGCATTAATTTGATATTTAAAAGTAGGCTCTAAATTAAATTTAAGAGCATTACTAAATTTGTAATCTATACCTATTCCTAGATTTGTACTAAAGCTTAAATTATTAATATTATTGGCTTCGCCAATTTTTGTTTTTCTATTATCTACTTCTGTTACAACTTCGTTATCATTTAGAATAAAAGTACTAAATCCGCCAATAATATTAAATCCAAAGCGTTTGTTAACAAGGGCGTATTCAAGTTCTAATGGTACTTCAAAATAACTTAACCTCTGGCTTAAAGCCGCATTAAGATCGTTGTTTATTAAGCCTTCTATTTGTTGTACAGATAAATTATTACTACTCAATACGGATATATTTTGACCATCTTTTGTAGGTGTAAAATCTATATTATTTAAAGGTGAGGTTTTTGGAGCTACAGTAACATTTTCGTAAACAATTACATTTGCTGTATTGTAACTTAAATTTAGTTTATTTAATCCTGAGCGTACTTTTAATCTATCATTAAATATGTATCCAACATTAACTCCATAACTGGTATTAACTTCAGAGCTTTTAGGGTTACTAATAAATTGTTCATGAATATGAGAACCTTTACCAAGAGTGTTATAATAAACAGGTGCGGCATTTGCACTTACCGACCACCTGTTTATACTTCTTTCTTTCTCATCAAGATTTTCCTCAGTCTTGGCAAGAGCCTCTTCGATGGCATTAGACGAGTTTGCGCTGTCTGGTTCCATTAGTTTTTCTTCTTCTTTTTCATTATTATTTACCACAATTAATTTGTTTGCGCTTACATTATTATTTTCTGTTGTATTTGTGTTCATTACGCTGTTTGTATTAGAACTATTTGAATTGTTTGAAACAAAATCAGTTTTATTCTTATTTGAGCTTGCAGAATTTAATTTTTTGGTTCTATTTTTAGAAACACTACTATTAATATTGTTAGCATAACTTTTTTTGGTACTATTTTGAGTGAAAGAATTATTTTCTGATGTATTTATTGCCTTGTTAACATTAGAGCTATTATTATTATTCGAAACAAAATCAGTAGTATTAATACTTTTATTTTTGGTTGCAGAGTTAGATTTTTTAGTATTATTATTTTGAGTAATAGATGTTATGTTAGTTTCAGGTAAATTGTTTTTTTGTGATAAAAGATATTCCTTGGTGTTTTTAAGGTTTTTGCTTTCTGAATTTCCACTCAAGCTGCTTGATTTATTTTTGTTTTGTTTTAATAGTTTAGTATCTGTGTTTGCAGCATTTTTATTAGTAACGTTTTCAACAGCTAAAACTTTAGTATCAATAAAATTAGTTTTCTCTTTTGGATTATCAATAGTGTTCGATGTAACGGTATTTGTACTATTGCTATTCGTGTTTTCTTTGTTAGAATTAGAAATGGTATTAAAAGTTTTAGCTTTTGTATTTAAGTTTGACTCTTGATTATTTGTTTTTTTATTCTCGGAGTTTTTATTAGAGTCAACAATAGTTGTGTTATTATTTTCTTTGTTGTCAGTATTTAAATACAAGTTCCCAAAGGCAAAAAATACTATTAAAGCAGCAGCAACACTAGTAAATCGTAACCAAAAAGGAAGTCCTGTTCTAGTGTTTTTTTTGGGTGCTTCAATTCTTTTTTCAATGTTTGCCCAAACATTGGCGTTTGGTTTGACTTCAAAGTCTTTAAATTTTTCTTGAAAAAGTCTA
Organism: Polaribacter sp.; assembly: GCA_045110395.1. Taxonomy (GTDB): domain Bacteria; phylum Bacteroidota; class Bacteroidia; order Flavobacteriales; family Flavobacteriaceae; genus Polaribacter. Next base: position 406 of record JBGCFX010000100.1, on the reverse strand, counting down.
TCTATATGTTTTTTATCTCTCATTTATATGGATTCGGAATTTAATCCAATTTTATAGTCTGTTATTTTATTTTTTAAAATCTTTCTAGCTCTAGCTAAATTAGATTTTGATGTTCCTGTTGTAATTTTTAACATTTCAGCTATATTTTTATGAGAATAACCATCCATAACATAAAGGTTAAAAACTAAACGATAACGATCTGGTAAATCTTGAATAATTTGTAAAAGATATTCTATAGAAATATCATCATCATTATCATCAATTGTAATCTGTTCATCTTGAATTAAGTCATTGTTTACAATATCAAACACTCCTTGTGTTCTATAGCGCTGTAATACAGTATTTATAGTGATTCGTTTTAACCAACCTTCAAAAGAACCTTTATTTTTAAATTGCTCAATTTTTT
>JBGCFX010000099.1:0-9803 GCA_045110395.1 Polaribacter sp. | reverse complement strand
ATTTAAGAAAGTAGCAATTTCTTTGGTTTTTTTTCTAGAGTTTGTATAAACAATTGCTGGTGTTTTTGTTTTTGAGAAAATTTGTAATAATCGTTGTAATTTATCTTCAATTTTAAAAATTTGATAAGCTAAATTATCTCTATAAAAAGATTTTTTAAAGATTTTAGGGTTTTCTAAAACTAAGTTCTCAGAAATATCTGTAATTACTTTTTGATTAGCAGTAGCAGTTAATGCTATAAAGTTAACTTCTGGTTTTAAGTCTTTTAAAATTTTAATGTTTCTGTAAGAAGGTCTAAAATCGTGACCCCATTCAGAAATACAATGTGCTTCATCTACAGCAATTAAATTGATGTTTAGTTCTTTAATTTTTTCTTGAATAAATCTAGATTGCAATCTTTCTGGAGAAATGTATAAAAATTTTATACCACCAAATTTTATAGTATCGAATAATGTAATTAACTCTTCTTGAGAACTACCAGATTTAATGGTTATTGCTTTAATTCCTTTTTTTGTTAAGTTTTCTACTTGATCTTTCATTAGCGCTAAAAGCGGAGAAATGACCAAACAAACACCGTCTTTACTTAATGCTGGGATTTGAAAACAAATTGATTTACCACCACCTGTTGGCAATAATGTAATGGTATCTTTTTGGTCGATTACAGTCATTATTATTTCTTCTTGTAAGGGTCTAAAAGAAGAAAATCCCCAATATTTTAAAAGTATTTCTTTGGGTGATGTCATCTTTAAAACTTCAAAAAGTTTAAAATAAAATTGCATCTATCAGTTACAGAACCAAAAGGAACAGTGATCACTTTATAACCTAATTCTTGATAGGATTTTAAGATGAATGCATCAATAATTATAGCTTCTTCAAAAGTTTCATAACGCTCATTATCAGTTGTATAAATCTCTTTCCAAGGAGCAAAATGAAAAATGGTATGGTATTTATAGTTGTTACTTTTTTCTAAGAAAGTTGTAGGATATGCTGTTTTAAAGTAATTCATATATGCATGTACATCTGGAATACCTCTATCAAAAAAAATAATTTGATGATTTGTATTATCTGCCTCGATAAATTGTTGTTCTCTGCCTTCTAAAAGCATTTTGCTAAACAATAGAGGTTCTGATAAAAATAGTTGATCAATACCTTGTTCTTTAGCTTTTAAAGTAACTTCTCTAGAAATTTCTGGCATACAAAAGAATTCTCTTTTTAAAAGCTCATTTAAAACAGAAGTTTTTCCTGTACCAGGTCCACCAATTAAAACATTTTTTTGCTGCATTTCACAAAAATAAATCATTCCCTTTATAAAACTAATTTTTAATGTAATTTTGTGGCTTACTATTTGTAATTAGAATCTGAACAAAAGAAAGTGAACCTATGAGCAGTAAAAACGAGTTTTATGACAAATTAAAAGTACAGTTAGATGATACAACTGTGTTCCCTGCAGATTATTTGTATAAATTTATTGTGCCTACAGATGCCAATCAAGTAAAAGAAGTAGAAGGTTTGTTTGATAATAAAGGAGCAGTCATCAATACAAAAAAATCGAAGACAGGAAAATATATTAGTGTTTCTATCGTATTAAAAATAAACAATTCAGAAGAGATAATCTCTTACTATAAAAAAGCAGAAAAAATTAAAGGAATCATATCATTATAATTAAATTATGAAAAAAATAATAGTACTTGTAGTTTTAAGTGTATCTATGTCTGTCTTTTCTCAGAAAAAAGACAAAGTTTTAGCCACTATTGATGGAGAAAAAACCACAATCTCTGAATTTAAAAGAATCTATGAAAAAAACTTAGATGCTATAGACAATGCAGAAGCAAAAGATGTAACCAAAAATTTAGAATTATACATCAATTATAAATTAAAGGTTAAAGAAGCCTATGCTATAAAATTAGACACTTTGGCTTCTTACAAAAGAGAAATAGAAACATACAAGAATCAACTTTCTGCACCTTATTTGCAAGACACAACTTTTATAGATAAATTGTTAAAAGACGTTTATTTTAGAACAAAAACAGAGGTTAAAGCAAAACATATTTTAATAAGAATGCCCAGAGATGCATCTCCCAAAGACACTTTATTGGCATATAATAAGATTCTTAAAATTAGAAATAGAATTGTAAATGGCGAAGATTTTGAAACTGTTGCAGTAGAAACTTCTGAAGACCAATCTGCAAAAGGAGACCCAAAAAGAGGAATAAAAGCAAATAAAGGTAATTTAGGTTATTTTTCTGCATTTAGTATGGTGTATCCTTTTGAAGAAGCTGCTTATAATACTAAAAAAGGTGGTGTTTCTTCTCCATTTAAAACACAATATGGCTATCATATTCTTAAAGTTGATGACTTTAGAGCTTCTAAAGGAGAAATAGAAGCTGCACATATTTTAATTAAGGATACCACAAATGTGGGTAAAAAGAAGATTGATGAAATTTATGCAAAACTACTTAAAAAAGAAAATTTTGAAGCTTTAGCAAAAGAGTTTTCAGAAGATGGCTCTAAAAACAATGGAGGTAAATTAGGCAAGTTTAAAGCTGGTAGAATGGTAAAACCTTTTTCTGATGCAGCTTTTGGTTTAAAAAATGAAGGCGATTTTTCGAAACCTTTTAAAACAAGATTTGGTTGGCATATTGCAAAATTAATTAAAAAATACCCTATTAAGTCTTTTGATGAAGTAAAGGAAGATCTAAAGAAAAAAATTAAGAGAAGTTCTAGAATGCAGCTGAGTGATAAAGCTATGATTAATAAATTAAAAGCCAATTACATCATTACAGAAAACGAAAAGGCCAAGAAAATTTTAGACAATAAAAATATGAGATCTATTCCTGCAGATTCTTTGCAGACTTCTATTTTTTCTATTAATGATAAACAAATAACACAAGAAGAATTTGTAAAATACTCAAGAAACAGAAGGCATAAACCTGTTTTTGTTTTATATGAAGAGTTTATGGATGCAGAAATTTTAGGGTACTATAAAGAGAACTTAATACACACAGAACCAGAATATGCATATACTTTAAAAGAATATGAAGATGGTTTGTTGTTATTTGAATTAATGCAGCAAAAAATTTGGAATATATCTTCTAAAGACTCTTTAGGCTTAAAACAGTTTTACAAAAATAACACTGCTAAATATAACTCTAAGGAATTAAAATTGATAAAAGGAGAGGTAATGAACGATTACCAAAACTTTTTAGAGAAAAATTGGATCGCAGATTTAAGAAAGAAAAGCAAAATTAAAATTAGTAAAAGGCAATTAAAAAAGTTAATTAAGTTTTATAAAAATTAGATGAAATATTTTTGGCTCTTTTTATGTTTGTTTCTGTTTATTTCTTGTGATTATTTTAGTTTTCAAGAAAAAGAAAAAAACACCTCAGAAATTGTAGCTATTGTAAATACAGATAAGCTATTTAAGCAAGAATTAAATAATAACTTACCCAAAAGTATAACCAAAGAAGATAGCGTAATTTTAACCAGAAGCTATATAAAAGATTGGGCAGTTAAAAAACTATTACTTAAAAAAGCATCTAATAATAGTACTTTAGAGAATTTGAATGAAATTAATCAACTAGTACAAGATTATAAAGAAAGTCTTTTAATTAATAAATACAAAGAACAATTAATAAAAGAAAGGCTAGATACTATTATTTCTGAAGAAGAAATATCAGGATATTACACAAGAAATAAAGAAAATTTTAAGTTGAATGAAGAATTAATAAAAGCAAAATACCTTCATTTTAATGCTAATGTTAACGATAAAAAAGACTTTATAAGACTCTTTAAATCTGATGATATAGAAGACCTAGAAGAATTAGAAAAACAGCAATTAAGTTTTAAGTTTCACCAATTTAATGACTCAATTTGGGTGCCATTAGATAACATTTTGTTAAAACTTCCTTTTTCAAGGGAAAAATTGTTAAAAAAAACAAAATTCATTCAAAAACAAGATTCATTAGGTTTATATTTGGTCGCTGTAAAAGAGATTTTAAAACGTAATGATATTGCACCATTAAGTTATATAGAAGCTACCATAAAACAAATGATTTTGCATAAACGCAAAATCGAATTAATTAGAGATATAGAAAAAACAATCGTAAAAGATGCAACACAAAACAACAATTTTAAAATATATTAAAGTACAAATTCTTATTATTTGTATTGCTATGTTTAGTTTTCATACAAATGCACAACAGATTAAAATAGATGGAGTAGCAGTAGTTATTGGTAAAAATATTGTTTTAGAATCTGATATTGCAAAATTTAAACAAGAAATAGAAGTTAGGAGTGAAGGTAAAGTTACCATTTCTGATTGTGAAATGTTAGAAGAGTTAATGCAACAAAAACTGCTAGCTCATCATGCAGTAATAGATAGTGTTGTAGTTTCTGACCCAGAAATTAATGCTAGAGTAGATAGAAGTATTCAATTTTTTACACAACAATATGGAGATGTAAATAAAGTGGTTGCAGCTTATGGTTTTAATGATGTAGACGATTTAAGAAAAGAATTATTTACGGTTCAAAAGGAAAATATTTTAATAGAAAAAGAGCAGCAGAAAATTACAGAAAAAATAGATGTAACTCCAGAAGAAGTACGTTTGTATTTTAATGGTTTAAAAGAAAAAAATGAATTACCACAATTTCCTGCAGAAATAGAATTGGCTCAAATTGTAGTACATGCTTTACCAAGTAAAGAAGAAAATGAAAGAGTAATTGCGAAATTAAACGAAATTAAGAAACAGATAGAAGAAGGTTCTAGTTTTAAAATGAAAGCAATTATTAATTCTACAGATCCAAGTGTTACACAAAATGGAGGTAATTTGGGTTTGATTACTAAAAAAACAAACTTTATCAAAGAGTTTAAAGAGGTAGCTTTTACATTAGATCCAGGACAAGTTTCAAAACCTGTTAAGACCGGTTTTGGTTATCATATTGTAAAATTACACGAGATAAAAGGAGAAGGTAGAGTGGTTTCTCATATTTTAATTAAACCAGAAATTCCAGATTCTAAATTAAAGGAAACTAAAGAAAAAGTAGAACAAATTGTAAAAGATGTTCAAACTTGTAAAATAACCTTTAAAAATGATGTAAAAAAATATTCTAATGATAATGAAACAAAAAATAATGGTGGTTTAATTATAAATCCATCTTCAGGAGAATCTAGATTCGATTTAACAAGAATGGATCCTGCTTTTTATGCACGTGTAAATGAGCTTAAAAAAGGAGAACTATCTAATGTTTTTTATGACGAAGAAAGAGGAGGAGAGAAGATGTACAAAGTTATCTTAATGAGAGATAGAACAGATACACACGTTGCAGATTTAATTAATGATTATGTTAAGATACAAGATTTAGCACTTAGAAAAAAGAAAGAAGAAACCATAGAAAAATGGTCTAAAGGAAAAATGAAAGACACTTACATAAAACTAGGTAGCGATTATACAAAGTGTGAATTTAAAAGAAACTGGAAAAAAGAAACACCTAAATAATGTCTGACGTTAAAGCAGTTAATGATTTAGTGCAAAAGTTTAATGCATTAAAAAAAGAAATAGGGAAAATAATAATAGGTCAAGAAGAGGCAGTAAATTTTACATTGCTATCTATTTTGTGTGGTGGTCATTCTTTGTTAATAGGAGTTCCTGGTTTAGCAAAAACCTTATTGGTTAATACTATTTCTGATGCTTTAGGATTAGATTTTAAAAGAATACAATTTACGCCAGATTTAATGCCTTCAGATATTTTAGGAAGCGAAATTTTAGATGAAAACCGTAAATTTAAGTTTATAAAAGGTCCTATTTTTTCTAATATTATTTTGGCAGATGAAATTAATAGAACTCCACCAAAAACACAAGCAGCTTTATTAGAAGCTATGCAAGAAAGATCTGTTACAGTTTCTGGGCATAACTATCAATTAGATTTACCATTTTTTGTTTTGGCTACACAAAACCCAATAGAACAAGAAGGTACTTACCCTTTGCCAGAAGCACAGTTAGACAGGTTTATGTTTTCTATTCTTCTAGAATATCCATCTTTTGATGAAGAAGTGGCAGTTGTAAAAAGCACAACTGGTAATGTTACCAAAGAAGTGAATTCCCTTTTTTCTGCACAAGAAATTGTAGAAGTACAGCAACTTATTCGTAAAATTCCTGTTGCAGATAATGTAATAGAATATGCAGTTGCTTTGGTTGGTAAAACAAGACCAAAATCTAAAGAAGCAACAGAATTAGTGAAAAAATATTTAGATTGGGGTGCAGGTCCAAGAGCTTCTCAAAATTTAATTTTAGCAGCTAAAGCACATGCAGCTGTTAATGGTAAATACTCTCCAGATATAGAAGATGTAAAAGCAGTTGCTATCCCTATTTTATCTCACAGAATTGTTAAAAACTACAAAGCAGAGGCTGAAGGTATCAGTATTTCAGATATTATTGTTTCACTTTTATAATTCTTTAATTCTTTAAAAATTTTATAATACGTCATTTGACGTATTTTTTTATATAATTGATTTTCAGAAGTTTGTAATGTAATTTAAAAGTAACATTATGAAATTAAAATCAACTTTGCTATTTCTTTTTTTATCACTTCATTTTTATAGTCAAAATCAATCAGAATTAAAATGCTTAATTGGAGATTGTGATAATGGTTATGGAATTGCACAACAATCTAATGGTACTTTTAGACAAGGTTTCTTTCTAAATGGCAGTCCAACAGGAATGGAAATGATTATGGGAAAAGGTTTTATGCTTGTAAATATTTATAAACCTGAAGAATTGTTTTCAGTAAGATTTGGAATGTTTAAAAAAGGAGATGATATTGTAATCACTAATAATACGAAACATTATGGTTTAGAATTTAACCTTAAAAAAAGGTTTTTTAATAAAATTACTTTAGATAATCAGAATCAAAAAACCACGTCTAGAACTCCATTAAAAAATAATAATATTAACAAAGGTTGTGTTAAAGGAGATTGCGAAAACGGATTTGGAATATATGTTTATGAAGGTGGAAGTTATGCTGCAGGAGAATGGACAAATGGCAAAAGAAACGGAATTATTTATCTGTATAATGGAAAAGGAACTTATTATGGAGAATATAAGATGGATAAAAGAGATGGTTATGGAACCTATGTTTTTTCTAAAAACAATTCTTTTTATACAGGTCAGTGGATTAATGGAAATATGGAAGGAAAAGGAGTTTATCATATAGATAATAAAAGATTTAATGCTGGTTATTTTTCTAAAGGAAAAATTACGGAGCTTATTACTTCTACTGAAGAAAAAAAATCGACTAGAAATACAGACACTAAAAAACCAATAAATAGCACGATAAAATTGATTGCAGATAAGATTAGTAAATGTAATCAAGAAGTTAGTTGTTTATCTAAAATATATAATTCTATGGCAGAATTTACTTCTGATATGGATGATAAAGATGCAGGAGAAAAAGTTATGAGTGGTATTCTAGCAATGATGGATGCTCATAAAAAAGGGGTTTTATTTGATGTTTATATTGCAGCTGGTTCTAAATACGGGAACCATTTTATTGCATCTGCAAAACATTTATCACAAGAAATTAGACAGGAAATGTCTAGAAGATCTGAAGAATTTTTAAAAAATAATAAATAATTATGAAAAAGTTTTTTTTTAATTTGATAATAGTATTTTTTTCAGTTTCTATAAACTCACAATGTTTGTCTGGAGATTGTGAAAATGGATATGGAATTTATAAATACAAGGGAGAAATCTACAGAAGTGGCTATTGGCAAAATGGTAATGCAATTGGTAAAGAACTTTTAGTGACTAAGGAGTATAGAGTTTTCAACAATAAAGTAAATGGTAAAGTACAAGTTTCGTATTATAAAAAAGGTGCTAAAATTATTGTTGGACACAGAAAAATTAAGAAAGGGTTTATGATTAATATAGAAGATGGTACTTTTGATGAAGTTACTTTTGATGATAATTTTAAGATGGTTACTAAAGTTGCTATGACAAATAATAAAGTTTCTACTGGTTGTGTTGCTGGCAATTGCATAAACGGAATAGGTGTTTACAAGAAGCCCAATTCTTATTTAGTGGCTACTTTTAAAGATGGAAAAGTAGATGGTTTTGGTTATCATCATTTTTTAGAATTAAATCAGACTTATGTAGGAGAATATAAAAACAATATTAAAAGTGGATCTGGAATTTACTATTACAAATTATATGGAGAATATTATATGGGAGAATGGAAAAATAATAAAGAAAATGGAAAAGGAGTTAGGCATTATTCTATTTCTAAATATAAAGAAGGAGCCTTTAAAAATGGAAAATATATTAATTAAAAAGTATAAATGTTAAATAAAAACTTCATTTTTATAAAATTTAAAAATACGGCAATTGCCGTATTTTTTTTATTACTGTTTTTAAAGACCTTTGTAAGGTAACCTTAAATAAATATATTATGAGAATTTTATGTACAGCTTTCTTGGTATTTTTCATCTCTTTACAAACACAAGCTCAATCTGAAGGAGGTGAATCTGTACCTGTTAATAACAGTGATACTAAAAACAAAGTAGACACAGATGATTTGGCTAGCAAAATAATGAGTAAAATAAATGCCTGTTCTGATACAGCTTGTTTTGTTACTTTTTATAATTCTATGGCTAAAGTTTGTTCAGGATTCAAAAACCCTGAATCTGGAGAAAAAATCATCGCAGAAATTTTAAAGTTAATAGATAAAAAACAAGATGGAATTTTGTTTGACGTGTATATGTCTAAAGATAATAATCATAGAAAATACTTTATAAAATGTGTAAAAAGATTACCAGACGATTTACAAACAGAAATTAAACAAAAGGCACAAGAATATTTAGATAGAAATAAAAATTAATTACGCCTCAAAAAAACTAAACACATTACCTCCATAACGTTTGTCATAACTATGTTTTGGGTGTTTACTTAAATCTGTGTGTTTAGAATGTTCTACAATTAAAACTCCTTCTTCTAAGAGGAGTTTTTTTTCGAAAATAGTATCTACAATTTTTACGAATTGTTCTTCTTCAAAATTGTAAGGTGGGTCTGCAAAAATTACATCAGCTTGCATTGTTGTTTTATCTAAAAACTTATAGACATCACTTTTATAGGTGTTTATGTCTAACTCTAAATCTTTAGCAGTATTAAAAATATGTTTAATGCAACCAAAATTGGCATCAATAGCATAAATACTTTTAGCACCTCTAGAGGCAAACTCAAAACTAATGTTTCCTGTGCCAGAAAATAAATCTATAACAGAAATAGCATCAAAATAATACAGATTATTTAAAATATTAAATAATGATTCTTTTGCCATATCTGTTGTTGGTCTAACAGGTAAGTTTTTTGGTACTCTAAAACGTCTTCCTTTTAATTTTCCTGATATAATTCTCATTCTCCTAAAAGTATAAAGTTAGTGTGTTTTAAAATGTCTAAAGTTGCAAATAAAGGGTTTTTACTTTCTAAAAAGTAAATATTTCTAATGTATTCATAAGTAATTTTATAAATAGCAGAATCTACAGTAATATTTCCTGTAAAATAAAGAGGAAACTCTTCTGTATTTAATTTTAATTGTTCTGCAGTAAATAAAATGTAATATATAAAATCTTCTTTTGTGTCATTGCGGTTAAAACCACAGTATTATTGCGGTTTTAACCGTAATTAACAATAATAACTTGCTTTTTGAGAGTTTAAGAAAAATTAAAAAAAACTAAATTTTAACATTATATACTAGATGTAGCCTTTTTCTTTGGCAATTTTAATTAATGTTTCGTCTTTACCGTCCTCTATAC
>JBGCFX010000098.1:0-2566 GCA_045110395.1 Polaribacter sp. | reverse complement strand
TTAGTTCCTAAAATGTTGTTTACAGAGAAATATAATATTTTTTGTTGATCTAATAAATATGCCCAATTAAAACTTAAATTATTAAAATTCTTGGTTTTATTGTTTAAAAAACCTGGTTCGTTTGGGTTAGTAAAAGTTCTACCAGAAGCAAATTGATAACTAAAACCTATTTGACTTTGCCAATCTTCTATCCAATGTTTGGTAACTACAGATAAATTATGTGTAGATGCAAAACTTGGAGTTGCTGAGGTTGGGTAATTTCTGTAGTTTCTTTCTGTATCTAAATACGAATAAGAAACCCAATAATCTGTATTTTTTATTTTTTGATTTTGTCTCCAAAAAACATCAATTCCTTTTGCAAAACCAGTTCCATTATTATTAAAATTACTAGTAAAGTTGGGTTGTTGAGAACCATCAAAACGAACTAAATTATTATAGTCTTTATAATACGCTTCTACTCTAAAAATTTGACCTTGTTGTACGTTTTGAAAGTTGGCAATTAAATGTGATGTGTTTTCTGAATTAAAATCTTGACTGAACTTTAAGTATTCATTTCTAGGATTTTGGTAAAACTGCCCATATGCAAATGAAAATTGTGAGTTTTTACCAGATTTATAAGAAATAGATGCTCTTGGTGATAGTGTAAACTCATTTAAAACACTTGAGTTTTCTGCTCTTAGACCAATTTTTGCTGCTAAATTTTTAGAGAAGAAAATATCTGTTTCTAAGAAAGATGCAAAAATACTGTTGTTAAATCCGTAATCGAATTTAGAATTATTTACAGGAGTGTAGGATTCGTCATAATTTGTATTAAAATATTCTGCACCAAAACTTAAACGAAATCTACTAGAAAAACGTTTTTTTAGTTTTCCTTTTATGTGTATAGAATTATCGTTAGAATTTACCTTGTCATCTATAATTTTAATATTTGAGTTATCGTTTGTAAAACTTCCACTTACTTCATATTTAAAGTTATTGCCAAATTTATTTTTGTAAGAGGTATTAAAGTAAAGATTTCTATTGTTTAACGCAAATCTAAAACCATTATCGAAATTAATATTGTCTTGCAAAACATCAAAATCTGAATAACTATATGCACCATACATTTTTAACATAGAATCGTCTTTAAACTTTTGTCTAAATACCATTTCTCCACTTAAAGATTGGTAAGGTTTATTCCAAGTATTTCTATCTTTAAAAATAGCTAAATAAGGAGCTAAATTTATATAAGAAGTATTAAAAGTAAACGAACTTTTTTCCCATTTTTGTGTATTTCCAACACCCAAACCAACTGTCATTAAAGAGATGTCTGTTTTCTCTTGATCTGGTTCATCAATAGTATTTAAAACGACAACACTAGACAATGCTTGCCCATATTCTGCAGAATAACCACCTGTAGAAAATGATATTCCTTGAAATAAAAATGGTGAATATCTTCCTCTTGTAGGAATATTATTAGTTGTTGGCGTAAATGGCGTAAAAACCCTTGCACCATCTATAAATATTTGTGTTTCATCAGATTCACCACCTCTTACAAAAAGACGTCCATCTTCAGCAACAGCAGAAGTTCCTGGTAAGGTTTGTAAAGCACCCACAAAATCTCCTAAAGCACTTGCAGTTGTTACAATATCCATAGGTTTTAAAACAGTTACTTTACCTTTTTCGCCAGCTTCAAAAAGCCCAGCATTTATTACAACAGCATCTAAAGAATTAACATCGTCTCTTAATTTTATTTTTAAATTTTTAAAAGTTGATATATCTGCTGTTTTTATATAAGTTTCAAAAGAAACATAAGAAATAACTAAAGTTTGTGTTCCTTTTTCTTCTGTATTAAAAGAGAATTCTCCTTTTATATCTGTAGAGCCTCCATCATAAGTGCCATCTAAATAAACACTTGCACCATAAATAGGGTTGTTTTTTTTGTCTGTAGCTTTTCCTGAAATAGTAGTTTGAGCTATTATTGAAAATTGAGAAATGATAAGTAATAAAATTAAAATGCGTTTCATCATGTGGTTTTTTGATGATACAAAGATGTACAGATGATACTCTAAAAAATAAAAATAAGTACTGAGTTGTATTTTTAGATTGATGAGTTGTTCATTTTTTTATATATTTAGAAAATAATAAAAATAAATAATATGAAAAAAATTGGAGGTTATATTGCTTTCTTTGGTGCATTAGCAATTGTGTTAAACTTTTTTGACAGAGTTCCTAAAATCTTAATGTGGATTTATAACTGGGGAGATTCTACTGCTTGGGCAATTAAAATAGGATTGGTAATTATTGGACTTGCCATTTATTTTTTAGCTGGTAATTCTAAAAAAGATTCTGAAGAAACTGAGCCTAAAGAATAATTTTTATGTATTCCTATTCTTTACTGAATAGGAATACACAAATCAACAATAAACTTGTTTTCTGGATGTTCTTCTGCATTGTTATAATAAATTTCAAAAGGATCAATTTCTGATTTCTTATAGCCATTCTCTATCATAAAAGCAAAAGAAGATTCCCAAGCTTGTTGAAACTGAAAAGGTGTAATTTCTAATCTTGAAACGATACATTTTGT
>JBGCFX010000097.1:0-2522 GCA_045110395.1 Polaribacter sp. | reverse complement strand
ATTAGATCAGAGGGTGCTATTCCTGGTTTTTTAGGTTTGTATGATTTCCCCAACACACTTTGTATGAGTCCAAATGCGCAAGTTGTGCATGGAATTCCTAATAAAAAACCTTTAAAAGAAGGAGATATTATTTCTATAGATTGTGGCGCAAAAAAAAATGGTTTTTACGGAGATCATGCATATACTTTCGCAGTTGGAGAAATTGCTCTTGAAACAAAAAAACTTTTAGATATTACTAGAGAAAGTTTATATGTTGGTATTCGTGAATTTAAAGCAGGAAATAGAGTTGGTGATGTTGGTTTTGCCATTCAAAAATTCTCAGAAGATCATGGTTATGGTGTTGTAAGAGAATTGGTGGGCCATGGCTTGGGTAAAGAAATGCATGAAGACCCAGAAATGCCAAATTATGGCAAAAGAGGAAGAGGTAAAAAGTTTGTAGAAGGTATGGTTGTTGCTATAGAACCAATGACAAATCTTGGAACGCATAAAATTAGACAACATTCTGATGGTTGGACAATTACAACTTTAGACAATAAACCTTCAGCACATTTTGAGCACGATGTTGCTATTGTAAATGGCAAACCAGAACTACTTTCAACTTTTAAATATGTACATGAATCATTAGGAATAGAAACTAATGAAGAAGATGAATTTCGACAATAGCTATTTCACAGAGATGCAGAGAGAAACACTAAGCTTCACTGAGATTTAATTTATCTTGATTTATGGACAATAATAAAATAACTGAAAAAATAATTGGAGCTGCAATAGAAGTTCATAAAGCATTAGGTCCAGGTTTGTTAGAATCTGCTTATCAAGAATGTTTATACTATGAATTAAAATCTTTAGGTTTAAATGTTAAAAAAGAAATAGCTCTTCCTATCGTTTACAAAGAAATAAAACTTAATCACGGTTATAGAATAGATTTATTAGTAGAAAATGAAATAGTCTTAGAACTAAAAACTGTTGAAGCTTTTACTGATGTCCATTCTGCCCAAATACTAACATATTTAAAACTTGGAAATTATCCTTTAGGGCTTTTAATTAATTTCCATACAAAATTACTAAAAAACGGAATAAAACGCTTTATTAACACTCTTTAAAATCTTTGTGTTTCTCTGCGAAAAATCTCTGAGAATCTCTGTGTAATAATTATGAGTATATTCAAATCCATATTAAATACAATACCTAGACCTTGGCTAATAAAAGCAAGTTATTTGGTAAAACCTATAATTGCACTTTCTTTAAAAGGAGATAAATATACTGATCCTATAGATGGTAAATCTTTTCGAAAGTTTTTACCTTATGGTTATGGAATTCAAAGAGAAAACGCACTTTCTCCATCTACATTATCATTAGAAAGACACAGATTGATGTGGTTATTTTTAAAAGATGAAACAGATTTTTTTACATCAACCAAAAAACTTAAAACACTACATATTGCTCCTGAACAATGTTTTTTAGATATTTTTAGAAAACAGAAAAACTTAATTTATACAACATCCGATTTAGAATCTCCTATTGCAGATGTAAAAGCAGATATTTGCAATTTGCCTTTTGATGATAATTCTTACGATGTTATTTTTTGTAACCACGTTTTAGAACACATTCCTGATGATACAAAAGCGATGCAAGAATTGTTTAGAGTGATGAAAAAAGGAGGTTTTGGTATTTTTCAAATTCCACAAGATATTTCTAGAGAAACTACTTTTGAAGATGATTCCATTACAGATAAAAAAGAACGTGCTAAAATCTTTGGGCAATATGATCATGTAAGAATTTACGGTAGAGATTATTTTAATAAATTACGTTCTATTGGTTTTAAGGTTGATGAAATTGACTACACAAAAAAAATCGCTCCAGAAAAACTAGAACGATTTTGTTTAATGAAGAATGAAATTCTTCCTGTATGTTATAAATAGTAGATTATTTAGAATTATTTCTTAAAAATTCTGGTAATTTCTCCAATTTTTCTTCGCCTAAAATAATGACTCCATTTTGGTCTATTTGATAAACACCATTTTCTAATTTTATTACTTTAGACAATCCAGTGTAAGTCCCAGATTCATCTTTAGGAGCAGCTACTTTAGTTCCGTTTTGATTTATCCAAACAACTTCTCCATTTGTAATTGCCTGAAATTTACTATTGTAAAAAGCGCCAATATATTGGTAATTAACAGTTTCTAAAACCTTACCATCTATAGAACATAAAAAAGCTTTCAATTCAGGAGTTTCCTCTGCATATAAAGGGTGAATACCACCACCTAAATGACCTCCAAAGTTATACCAAACTTTATTAACTTTAACCTCTCCATCCTTATTATATTTATCAATTTTATCAGACTTTTTTAAGGATTTTAATAAATCTTGCTCGTTGGCAATTTTAATGGTTTTTTTAAGATTCAAATCGTACACAAATGGCGAATAAGAATTGTCTGGGTAGGTTACAAGTCGTCCATTTCCTCTTGGCAACATTACTTTACCATAATGTGTAGATAATGGATTTATATCAGAAGGACTAG
>JBGCFX010000096.1:0-8564 GCA_045110395.1 Polaribacter sp. | reverse complement strand
ACTTTAAAACCACCTTCGTAACTTTTAAGACGTAATTTTTTTACAACATCTTCAGCTTCATCAACACCAATAATTCCCTGTTTATTTTCTACTCCAATATGTTGCAACCAATTAAATAAACTTCCATAAGGATGTGTTGCTATAAAATCTCGCCATTCATTTAAAAACAAATTACTTACAGGATGTTTTTTTACATTTTCATTAGAAGTAACAGGAAAAGCGAAATGCAAATCTGGGTGTTGTAGTTTGTCGCACTTTAAATTGCAAACATCAATATTATCAGAAAAATTGCACAATAAAAATTGTGCATACGCAATTGCCATTGGCAAAGTACCAGAACCTTCTTTACCCACAAATAATTGTGCGTGTGGAATTCTGCCATTTTCTGCAGACACTTTTAAGTGTTTTTTAATATGTTCTTGACCTATAATTTGGTTGAAAAGCATTAGCAAATATAAAGGTTTCTGCTATTTTTATTCATTTTTTTGTATTTTTAATCTTCAATAAAAGAATAATAGATAATGAAAAAAGTTTTACAGATTTTAAACGGAATTGCATTTGTATCAGTAGTTTTTATAAACTATTTATCGAATACAGGTGTTATGAATAACACAACTATTGGTGAAATTTCTGGTGATTATAGATCTTTATTTACGCCTGCAGGTTATGCTTTTTCAATTTGGGGAATCATTTATTTATTGTTATTGGGTTTTATAATTTATCAAGGTAGAAGTCTTTTTGTAAAAGTAAGAAATGATGATTTTGTAAATGAGATAAGTTTTTGGTTTATTATATCTTGCTTGGCAAATAGTGCTTGGGTTTTTTGTTGGATTTATGAATACACAGGCTTATCTTGTATTTGTATTTTTATACTTCTATTTTCTTTATTAAAAATTGTAATAAACACTAAAATAGCGTTGGAAAAAGTTCCTTTCTCTGTTAAAATATTTATTTGGTGGCCATTTGCCATTTATAGTGGTTGGGTAACAGTGGCAAGTATTGCAAATGTTTCCACATATTTCATTAAAATTAATTGGGATGGTTTTGGCGTTTCACCAGTAATTTGGACAATTATTTTGATTGTAATTGCAACAATTATTAATTTAATAGTTACGTGGAAAAGAAATATGAGCGCATTTGCATTTGTGGGTGCTTGGGCGTTAATTGCTATTGGTGTTGCGAATTCGGATAATACTTTGGTAACAATTGCAAATTTAGCAGCAGGAATTTTAATTATCAGTAGTTTATTAAATGCATTTAAAAACAGAAAATCAATTCAATAAAAACAGCTACGCAAACGTTAACTTAACTTTTAGGGTTTCAACTTTCTAAAGACTAAAGAATAAAGTATTTTTGTTGAAAATAGATTTAATAAAAGATGAAAACACTAAAAGATTTTAACTTCAAGAATAAGAAAGCATTAATTCGTGTAGATTTTAATGTGCCTTTAAATGATAAATTTGAAGTAACAGACGCTACTAGAATTCAAGCAGCAAAATCTACAATTATAGATATTTTAGAACAAGAAGGAAGTTGTGTATTAATGTCACATTTAGGTCGTCCAAAAGGATTTCAAGAGGAATTTTCTTTGGGTCATATTGTAGACAAAGCAACTGAAATTTTAGGCGTTAAAGTAAATTTTGTTGCAGATTGTGTTGGTGATAAAGTAGAAGAAGCAATTGCAAACCTAGAGTCTGGTGAAATTTTATTATTAGAAAATTTACGTTTTTATGAGGAAGAAAAAAATGGCGATCTTGGTTTTGCAGAAAAACTATCGAAATTTGGAGATATTTATGTGAATGACGCTTTTGGAACAGCTCATAGAGCACACGCATCAACAACAATTATTGCACAATTTTTTGAAGAAAATAAATGTTTTGGTAATTTATTAGCAAGAGAAATAGAAAGTATAGATAAGGTTTTAAACAACTCAGAAAAACCAGTTTTGGCAATTTTAGGAGGTGCAAAAGTATCATCAAAAATTACTGTTATTGAAAACATTTTAGACAAAGTAGACCACTTAATTATTGGTGGTGGAATGAGTTTTACATTCATAAAAGCGCAAGGTGGTAAAATTGGAAATTCTATATGTGAAGATGATAAAATGGAATTAGCGTTAGAAATTTTAAAGCAAGCAAAAGCAAAAGGAGTAGAAGTTCATATACCAGTTGATGTAATTGCTGCTGATGATTTTTCTAATGATGCAAACACACAAATTTGCGATATAAATGCAATTCCTGATGGTTGGGAAGGCGTAGATGCTGGACCAAAATCTCAAGAAATTTTTGATGTGGTTGTAAATAAGTGTAAAACGATTTTATGGAACGGACCTTTAGGTGTTTTTGAAATGGAATCTTTTGCAGGTGGAACTATTGCTTTAGGACATTCAATTGATAAAGCAACTAAAAACGGCGCATTTTCTTTAGTTGGAGGTGGAGATTCTGTTGCAGCAGTAAAACAATTTGGTTTTGCAGATAAAGTAAGTTACGTTTCTACTGGTGGAGGAGCTATGTTAGAAATGTTAGAAGGGAAATCTTTACCTGGAATTGAGGCTATAGAAAAGTAAAAACCCATCCTAAATTTCCTTGAGGAGTGAAACTTAAAATATATGTTAAAAAAGTTCTCAGATTTTGAGAACTTTTTTTGTGTTTTCAATTTATCATTTATAAGTCTTACTTTTGTGCTAACATAATAAGACCTATTGAAATATCTTCCTTTTCTTTTACTACTAATATTATTAAATTGTTCAGAGAAAACAACAGAATCAAAAGATTTGAAAGGAAATTGGTATACAGTAAACTTATTAAAAGACGGGAGTAAAGAAATAAACTTTATTTATCAAGAAGTATATTTCTCTAAGAATCAGATGTTTTATTTTAACAATATATCAGGTTTTAGAGTTCCAAACTTTTATAAAGTAAAAAACGATTCATTATATATGAGTTTCTTTCTAAATAAAGATTATGATTTTTTAAGTAGAATAATTTATGATGATAACAATTTTTCAATTATTGGAATGGAAGATACTATTCATTTTTACAAACTTAAAAATGTTAAAAATACTTTGGATAAATTTTTAATAATTAATGATAGTATTTCCGACTTTAATCAAAAAGGAACAGAATTTACACAGGGATTTATAAATAGAAGTCAAAAATATTATACAAAAAAATGAAATACACAACACTACCAAATACAAATATAAAAGTTAGTAAAATCTGTTTAGGAACAATGACTTGGGGAAATCAAAATACCCAAGAAGAAGCTTTTGAACAAATGGATTATGCTTTAGAACAATGTATCAACTTTTTTGATACTGCAGAACTATATCCTGTGCCTGCAACACCAGAAACCTATGCAGAAACTGAAAGAATTATAGGGAATTGGTTTGCTAAAACTGGCAATAGAGATAAAATAGTTTTAGCAAGTAAAATTGCTGGTGGTGGAGATTATACAGCACATATTAGAAAAGGAGGATTATCAAAAAATAATATTTTAGATGCTATTGACAAAAGCTTAAAACGATTGCAAACAGATTATATAGATTTATATCAATTGCATTGGCCAAATAGAGGTGTAAATGTATTTGGAATGAGAGATTTTCCTGCACATACTGCAAATGATGAAGTTGAAAATCATTTAGAAATCATAGAAACTTTAAATGATTTAATTAAAGAAGGAAAAATAAGACAATATGGTTTGTCTAACGAAACTCCTTGGGGTACAATGAATTATTTACAAACAGCAAAAGCTAATAATTTAGCAAGACCAGTAACTATTCAAAATTCATATTCTATGATACATAGAGCTTATGAAGCAGGAATGAGTGAAGTTTCTTTGAGAGAAAATATTGGTTTATTAGCATATTCTCCATTAGCACAAGGTGTTTTATCTGGTAAATATTTAAACGGAAATTCTCCAGAAGGTTCTAGAGGGAATTTATTCCCAAGATTTATAGCAAGATATATGGGTGATGGTTCTTCTGAAGCTGTAAAAAGATACGAAGCAATTGCAAAGAACGCTGGAATTACATTATCAGAAATGTCTTTGGCATTTATCAATCAATTGCCATTTGTAACGAGTAATATTATTGGAGCTACTAAAATGAGTCAGTTAAAAGAAAATATTGGAAGTATAAATATCGATTTATCAAAAGAAACTTTAAAAGAAATTGAAGCAGTTCATACTGATATTCCTAATCCAGCTCCATAAAAATAATTCTCTAAAACTTCCTTTTTAGGAATATGATTCGCGTTCTCTAAAACAAAATATTTTTTAAGAGAAGTGAAACTTTTTTCGCTTCTCTTTTTTAGTTTTTGACCAGGAACAAAAAAATCATTTTTACTAGAAATAATAGTAATAGGTGTTTTTATGGATGATAATTCTGATTTTTTAAAATTTGGTGTGATAGAAAAATCCATCTTAAAATTTAGAAAAACTTCTTTTAAAAACTGAAGGTTAAAATCATCGAATTCATCATATAAATTTAATAAACATTGTTTTAAAGATACCTCACTTTTAGTTTTTTTGAACTTTTTCATAGGTATTAAAAAACGTGTAATTGTTTTTAGTAAACTTCCATTTACAATTCCTGCAGGAGAAATTAAAAAGACTTCTTTCACCTTTTTTTCGTCAATTAAAAGCGATTGTAAAATAGGAAAAGCACCAAAAGAAATTCCGCATAAAGTGATTTTACCCAAGTTAAAATGACAAACAGTTTCCTGCAACCATTTTCCATAAGAAGTGTTTTTTTTATTTAATCTTACAAAATCACTTTTATTGGGTTGTCCTAAAATATCAATCGCAAAAATTTGATATTTTTCAACTAAAAAAGAAACAGTATCAAAAGCAAAAGGAGCTGCAGAATTTAGACCATGTAGTAAAAATAGAGATGGTTTTGTGGCATCACCAAAAATTAAAACATTGGTTTTGCCAAGACTTGTTGCAATAGTAACTTCATTAAAATGAATAGGTAAAGAAGCTAATTTTTTATCGTAAACAGAAAGAATTGTTTCGTTTGTCAATTTTTAGATTTTATAATTCTTGAAAAAATTGAGTAATACTTTTTTCTTTATCAATATTTAATTTTTTCTTTAACCTGTATTTACCTTGGTTTACACTTGAAGGACTAATATTTAGTAGGTCTGCAATTTCTTTACTTGTTAAATTCAAAAAAACTAAGATGCTTAATTTTGTTTCAGTTGGGCTTATTGAAGAGGCTACTATTTTCAATTTTTCTAAAAAATTTGGATGTAGTTGCTTGAACTTAAATATAAATTGAGACCAATTTTTTGAGGCTGAAAACTTAATAGTTTCTATATCTTCTATGTTGTTTGTTTTAGAATTTTTAAGCTTTTCTTCTAAAATTCTAATCTGACTGTTTTTTTCAATCATATCTCTAATAAAAGCATTTAATTCTTACTCTTTATCAGTTAGTGTTTTTTCTAAAGCTATCTTTTCTTCAGTTTCTTTTAATAAATTTCTCTCTGCAGTTATTTTTGAAAGTTTTTCAGATTTTGTTTTTAATTTTTGTCTGTTCCAAAAGAATAACCCTAAAATTAATACAATTATAGTAGATAATGCTAATATTATTTTATGTGTAAAGTTTAGTTTGTCTTTAATTTCTAGAGCGCTTTTTTCTTCATTTAAGCTAGACATTGCTAGTTCTAAATTCATAAAGTTGCTAACATCTAATTGTTCTTTTTCAATTCTTCCAATTTTTAAATCGCTCCACTTTTCTTTGTAATAGAGTGCTTTTTTTAGCTTCCCTATTTTTTGATAGCACAAGCTTAATGTAAGTAAGACCTTTTCTCTTTGTATCTCCTTATTTATTTCTGGTAGCTTTTTTTCTACATTAATAGTAGCAGACTCTAATGAGGTTCCATTAAAGAAGGTACAGATTTTATCAAATAAGACATTGTTTTTGGTGTTTGAAACCTCGTATAATAATAAATATGTATTTGCAAAAGAAGATTGCACATATAATTGATTATTAATTTTATTAGCTAATTTATGAGATTGTGAAGATCATCTATAAGAATTTTCGTAATTTTTATTGTTTAATTCGGTAAAACCTAACAAAGACATTGCTTGTGAACTACTTATATTATTGTTAAGTTCTCTAGCTTGTGTTAACATTTTTTTTAAATAAGGTATAGCCAAGTCAAAACGACCTTCCTTTTTAAGGATATTAGCATATTGTAGGTTTAAAAATAAATTGTTATCATTTGTTTTTTGTCGATTTCTCCAAACTTCTTTAGATTTTTTATAATAATGTCTGGCTTTTTTGGTATTGTTTCCTTTTATATAAATTGTTATCAGTCTATTGTAAGAAATATTTAATAGGCGCATATCTTGGGTGGATTCTGCAATAGAAATAAAATTAGATAAAGCAGTAATACTTTGAGATCTCCTAATATTTAAATAGATAACTTTTTCTAACCAAGCTTTTGCCTCTAGAACTTTATTATCAAGCTTTTTAGCAATTTTAAAAACATTTTCATTTTCTTTTAAAAACAATTTGTTGTTACCTTTTAGTCTAAAAATTCTCGCTTTTTGTAGTGTTAAATATCCTTTTTCATATAAAGAAATATCTTGTTTTAATAAACTATCTGCCATTTTAAAAGCAACCTCCAATTCACCTTTAAGAACTAATTTTTGTAGTTTTTGTAGTTTTTTGTTTTCGCTAAAACTATAAAGAGTACCAAGTAAAAAAACAAAAAGCAAACAGTTTCTTAAAAACATAGTTTTAACATTCATATTACAAAATTACTACAAAAAGTAAGGCTTTTTTGTAGATGTAGACATTTTGTAGATATCAAAAATAAGGTTTTTTGTTAAATATGTTAGATTTTTGATACTGTAATAAAGCAAAATAAATGTTTGTCGGAAATTTACAGATGTAAAGTAGCAATCTGTATTTATTTTTACAATCAGGGGAAATGAAATTTATAAACAATAAAAATTTTACACATTCTTTTTACAAAGATGTAACTCGTATTAATTATGCAGAAGATATGTCTTCTCAATTAATTAGCGATTATGGGTACACCTATATTATGTTACGTTATGGCACTATTGAAGCTTTTAACCATAAAGGGAAAAAAGTAGAAGTGCCAGAAGTTTTTATAAAAGGAACAGGAGATTTCTTTACGGTAAAAGCCTACAAAAACAGTTCTTGGTTGTCTTTTGAGCTACCTAATCATATACTACATAATGTTACTAAAATACAATCTAGCAAAAACCGAAACACATTTGTAGACCTTTCTTTGTATGTAGATGATGATATTGTAAAAAGTTTATATGAAAGTTTAAGAGAAGTACAAAATATCTCAGAAATAACAAAAATTGCAGACCAACATTTAAGAAATTTTTACAAAGATTGGAGTCTTTTATTACCATCTGTAGAAATTGTACAATACATATTTAGCAAAAAAGGGATGTTGTCTGTAAAAGAATTAACAGATATTTTCCCTTATTCAGAACGTTCTTTAGAAAGAATTTTTCGTAAAGAAGTAGGTGCCAGCCCATATAGATTTATAAGTTTAGTGCGCTTTAACCACATTATTAGAGAGTTAAAAAAAGAAGAACACGAATCTTTAAATATTTTAATGGAAAAGTACAATTATTATGATCAATCTCATTTTGAGAAAGACTTTAAGAAGTTCTTAGGACAATCTATAAAAGATTATAAAAATGATGATAATCCATTATTAAACAATGGTTTATCTAGAGTTTATGTTAAAAAGAAAAAGTTTTAAGCAATCACGTATTTATACCTGTTTTTTAACGTTAAAAGAGATTTGTCGGAAATTTACAGACCAACAACAACAATACCCCTTTACTTTAGAAAATTTAAAGAATAATAAATATAACCATACATATTAATTTAAGAACACACTAAACAACTATACTATTATGAAAAATTTTTACTACACATTTATCTTATTTTTATTAACTACTGTAACCTTAGCACAAGGTATTGCTGTACAAGGTATTGCTAGAGATAATGACAACAATGCCTTAACTAGTAAAGAAATGCAATTTACGTTCGAAATTATTAAAGCAGATAAATCTGTGGTCTACTCAGAAACACAAAGTATTAGAACAGATTCGTTTGGTGTATTTTCTCATATTGTAAGTACTGGTGCTGCAGATACAAGTGGAGATAAAGTAGCATTTAATGAAATAGATTTTAGCTTACAAAATATGCGCATTAGAGTTTTTGTAAACTTACCACCCTTAACAGAGGTCTATGACCAACCTTTTCAATACACACCTTATGCACATTATGCAAAAAATGCAGATAATGCAAAAAATGCTGTAGTCGCAGCAAATGGTGTGCCAACAGGAAGTATAATGCCTTTTATGGGAACAACTGCACCTGCAGGTTGGTTAATGTGCGATGGGAGTGAAATACCAAGCCAACACACAACACTTAGAGCCATGTTTAGCAATAATAGAACACCCAATTTAAGAGGTCGTTTTTTAAAAGGCGCTGGAACTGGTGGTGGACATAATGCCATAAGAACAGACCAATTTGATGAAACCACTTTAGGAGCATA
>JBGCFX010000095.1:0-10012 GCA_045110395.1 Polaribacter sp. | reverse complement strand
GCATGAAGATGTAAATGATGATGGCAATATTGTCGTTATAAATACTTGTGGTTTTATTGGTAAAGCCAAAGAAGAGTCTATAGATACCATTTTACATTATGCTCAAAGAAAAGAAGCTGGCGAAATTGATAAAGTTTTTGTTTCAGGTTGTTTAAGTGAGCGTTACAAACCGGATTTAGAAAAGGAAATTACCAATGTAGATCAATATTTTGGGACACATGATTTGCCAAATTTATTACAAGCTTTAGAAGCAGATTATAAACACGAATTAATTGGTGAACGTTTAACAACTACACCAAAACATTATGCTTATTTAAAAATTGCAGAAGGTTGTGACAGACCTTGTTCTTTTTGTGCAATTCCTTTAATGCGTGGTAAACATAGATCTACACCTATTGAAGATATTATTACAGAAGCAACAAAATTAGCAGAAAAAGGCATCAAAGAAATTATGCTAATTGCACAAGATTTAACCTATTATGGTTTAGATATTTACAAAAAACGTGCTTTAGCACAACTATTAGAAGCTTTAGCAAAAGTAGATGGAATTGAATGGATAAGAATGCATTATGCATTCCCAACTGGTTTTCCTATGGATGTTTTAGAGGTGATGAAACGTGAGCCAAAAGTGTGTAATTATTTAGATATTCCTTTACAACATATTAATACTGAGTTGTTAAAATCGATGAAAAGAGGAACAACACACGAAAAAACGACTGCTTTAATTCATAAATTTAGAGAAGCTGTGCCAGAAATGGCAATTAGAACTACATTGATTGTTGGTTATCCTGGAGAAACAGAAGAAATGTTTCAAGAATTAAAAGATTGGGTAGAAGAAATGCGTTTTGAAAGATTAGGTGCTTTTGAATATTCTCATGAAGAAAATACGGGTGCTTATGTTTTAGAAGATGATGTACCTGCAGAAGTAAAGTTTAAAAGAGTAAATGAAATTATGGAAGTTCAGTCTCAGATTTCTTGGGAATTGAATCAACAAAAAATAGGAAAAATTTTTAAATGTTTGTTCGATAGAAAAGATGGCGAGTTTTTCTATGGAAGAACTGAATCAGATTCACCAGATGTAGATAATGATGTTATTGTAGACGCAAAAGAACATTATATTAAAATTGGCGAATTTATAGATGTGAAAATTCACGATGCAGGTGACTATGATTTGTATGGAACTCCTGTTAAGAAACAAGAGAAACCAGTTCCTTTGCATCAGAAAAGGTAATTTAAATTATAAAAAAATCGCTCAAAAGAGCGATTTTTTTGTTAAAATACAGAAGTTTTTAAATGCCTTTCATATTTGATCTTTTTCTTGTTATACGTCTATACTTAAGAATGAATTCAACGTTTTTATTATGATCATTTATATACAAGATATTTCCTACCTTAAATTTCTGTATTTCTTGGACATATTCTTTTAATGAAAGCAATAAGTTTTCAACTGACGGAATTTGAACTCCACTATCTACAATTTTAGAAAAAATGTCATTTTCATTGATGATATCAGTTAATATTATCATTCCAAGGGTTGACTTTTTTTTAGTTTTTATTCCTGTTAATTCAAATCCGTTTTCAGTTGGTTTAGGATATAAAAAGTCGTTTGTTCTTTTATTTGGATTTTCAATATCATATTTTACTAATATTTTTCGTGTCATATTTTACTAACAATATTATTTTATCAATACTTTTTAAAAATCAAATATTTACAAGATTTTATAACTTTGGGGGTGAAATAATATGTTTTTATTTCAATTTATTAGAATTCAAAAGAAAAACTGCATTTGCCATAATTAGTTTTCCATTTTCCCAAAAAGACCTAAATAAAGGATTGTCTACCATATAAATAATGCTTCCTCTTCCTGTTCTTTCTTCAGCAAATAATATAGATTCTGGTATCATTTTTATTGCTTTACTTCCTGCATAACCAGAAACATTTTTCGTACCCTTATCAAAATAAACAATATTGTTTCCTTTTTCTAAATACTCATAAGAAGTTGCTCCTAATTTTAAAGAAAAATATTCGTTTTCATACCCAAAAGCTAAAGGATGTGAAGAGTCTACCTTACTTTTAAAAACTGCTCCAGTAATAAAATTGGCAACACTTTTGCGCTCTCTATCTGCAAAAGGAGTTAAGTTAGGCTTTTTTGTTATCTCATCAGATTTTTTCTTCTTTAGAGAGAATTCTTTTTTATCAGCAAAACTGTTTAAAGCATTTCCAATGGCTATTAATGTTCCTCCTGAACGTGTCCAAGTTTTTAATTTAGCAAAAGTAGATTTATTTAAAACACTGCCATAATAACCATTTGGAATGATAATTACATCAAATTTAGAAAAATCTACACGACCAAAATAGTCAGAATTTAAGTTGGTAATTGGGTATTTTAATTGAGTTTCAAAAAAGTGCCAGATTTCTCCAAAACTTAGAGAAGAAGTTCCTTTGCCAGACAAAACCGCAATTTTTTGTTTGTTAATTGGTTTTACAGAATAAGAACCAAAATCGACTCCAGAACTAACAAACCCAGTTTTTACAGCATTTAATTCACGATTATGTTTGTTGGCAATTTCAATCAATTTAGCATCAAAATTATCCTTTTTATTATCATTTCTTAAAATAATTAGACTTCCTCTTTCATAAGATTTACCTTCGATAGAAAATGGTTTTTCAGAAAAACGAGGTGTAATGTTAGCTTGTAAAATTGCGCCTAAAAAAGTAGCATCTTTTAAGTTATTCCATTTAGAAATGTATGCATACGCACTTTTATCAGTAAAATTAGTTACTTTATTTGTGTTATTGGTTTTAGAAGAAGCAACTTTAGATTTAGACGCAATAGCTTTAAAACCATGAGCATAAGGTAAAGACCAAGCAGTAATATCATAGGTTAAAGAATCTACTAATTTTGCTTTAGGTTCAAACAAGGCTTTTACCATTTTTCCTTTTGGTTGATTGGTGTGAACGACTAAATCAGAGGAAGAAACATCCATTTTTTCATCTTCTTGCGTTTGATAATTATAGCCTTTTACTGTTCCTGAATTTGTGTTTTCATATTTAATTTCATGCGTGTCTAATAACCTTTTAAGACGATTCGTTTTATCTTGATTATCATTTTTTAGTACATAACTTTTATACTTTAACTTGTTATTATCAAAGAATTTTCTAAACTCAAGATTTAATTTTTCTGCATTGTTAGAAGAAATTTCTACAGTAGATAA
Source organism: Polaribacter sp. (assembly GCA_045110395.1). Classification (GTDB taxonomy): domain Bacteria; phylum Bacteroidota; class Bacteroidia; order Flavobacteriales; family Flavobacteriaceae; genus Polaribacter. The sequence goes on along the minus strand of JBGCFX010000095.1, from coordinate 6,796 downwards.
ACCTGTTGTTGTATGATGAATAGCTCTATCTTTTAAAGTTAAAATTTCACCTTCATCAGTTTGAATTCCTAAACCAGCTCTTCCATGACCTGCTTGTTCATAGGTCATACCAATTGCACCCATATAAGTTGGGTACGTATCTCCATAACTTGGGTATAACAAATCGAAACTTTCTTTTGTAAAATACAACCAACCTTCTTTGTCAAAATATTTTGCGTGATTTTTTCCTATTTGAGTTTGAAAATCACGTTGCCAATCAGAAATAATTTCGTGAAAAGGTTCAGCAGCTGGTGCAAAATAATAAGGATTGTTAATACCTTGTTCATGGAAATCTACATGAATATGTGGCATCCATTTATTATACATTTTTATTCTTTGAGCAGATTCTACTTGAGTAACCCAAGCCCAATCTCTATTTAAATCGAACAAATAATGGTTTGGTCTTCCTCCTGGCCAAGGTTCAGAATGTTCTTTAGCATCTTGTTTTGTATTGTAAGGCGTACTTTTTACTTGGTTGTACCAATTTACATATCTGTCTCTTCCATCAGGATTTATACACGGATCTATAATTACAATTGTATTTTCTAACCACGCTTTTTTTCTTGTAACCAATTCATAAAGTGTTAACATAGAGGCTTCTGTGCTAGAAGCTTCATTACCATGTACATTATAGCTTAGCCAAACTATTGCTTTTTTGTTTTCAGCATTTCCAGAAATAACACCAGTTTGAGAAAGATTGTTCTTTCTGATGTTTTCTAGATTATCAATATTTGCTTGAGAAGAAATATAGCTTAAATACAAAGGTCTATGCTCATTGGTTTCTCCATATTTTTCTAATTTAACATTAGATAGCGTTTCTGTAACATATTTAAAATAATCTACAACTTTATGATGTCTTGTAAAACGAGAACCAATTTCGTAGCCTAAAAATTCTGATGGAGATTGTACTTTTTGAGAAAAGATGCTTCCTATAGTTAAGAAAGCAACAATACATAAAAATTTAATTTTCATTTAGTATAAGTTTGAAAACCAAAAGTAACGAATAATTTTTTTCTTTTCTGATAGAAAATATACAATATTAGTTTTTGATAATAAATACCTATATTTGCAAAAATCAATTTAAAAAACAAATTATGAATAATGTAAAAAACCTATTTTTAGGATTAGTATTATCAACAGTATTTGTGTTTTCTGCTTGTAGCAGTAGTGCAGATGATGCTTTAAATGCTGTCTGTACTGAAGCAGGTGTTGAGGCAGCTGCAGAAGCTATACAGACAGAACTTTTAGCCTTTACAAATGATCCTACATCTGCAAAGTGTAATGCTGTTAAAACAGCTATGAGTAATTTTATCAATACATTTGAAAATTGTCCTCAAGTTACAGCATCAGATTTAGCTGAAGCAAAAAAGCAGTTAGCTGAGTTGCAATGTCCTTAAAATAATAATAAGAAATTCATAAGTTAAAAAGGTTATAATTTTATTATAACCTTTTTTTTATGGAAAATGAATTCACTAATTTTGATGGATGACAGAAACTTACTGTAAAACTAATATACTTTTTCAAAAAACAGGTTTTTTCTCTAAAACAATGCAAGATTATTTAGAGCAAAAAGAGACTATTAAATCATTTTACAACAATTTTCCTAATAGTGTAGGATTTCATAATCAGATAGAAGAAAAGCAAAAATCGTTTCGCCTGCAATCTAGATTGGTTTTGGTGGATGCTTTGAAAAATCAATATAGAAATTTTACAGTTTCTGACAAAACATCAGAAAATATAGACAGTTTAAAATTACAAAACACTTTTACAGTAACTACAGGTCATCAATTAAATTTATTTACTGGGCCTTTATATTTTTTATATAAAATTATTTCTACCATTAATTTGTGTGATGAATTGTCAGAGAAATTTCCTGAACAAAATTTTGTACCTATTTATTGGATGGCAACAGAAGATCACGATTTTGATGAGATAAATTATTTTAATTTTGATGGTAAAAAAGTACAATGGAATAGAGAAGATGGAGGTGCAGTTGGCAGGTTTTCTACAGATGGTTTAGAAGATGTTTATCAAGTTTTTTCTAATCATTTAGGGAATTCTAAAAATGCTGCTTATCTAAAAAAACTATTTTCTGATGGATATTTAAAGCATAAAAACTTAGCAGATGCTACTCGTTTTATTGCCAATGAATTATTTAAAGAATATGGTTTGATAATTTTAGATGGTGATGATACTAAACTTAAAGAGCTTTTTGCTCCAATAATTAAAGACGAATTAGAGAACCAAACGTCTTTTAAAACTGTTTCTAAAACGATTCTAAATTTAGAGAAAAACTATAAAATTCAAGTAAATCCAAGAGAAATTAATTTATTTTATTTGGGTGATAATTTTAGAGAACGTATTCTTTTTGAAGACGGAATTTACAAAGTTAACAATACAGAAATTACATTTTCGAAAGGAGATATTTTAAAAGAAGTAGATGAAAATCCTAAAGCATTTTCGCCAAATGTAATTATGAGGCCTTTGTACCAAGAAGTGATTTTGCCAAATCTATGTTATATTGGTGGAGGAGGAGAAATGGCATATTGGTTAGAGTTAAAAGATTATTTTGATGAGGTAGAAATACCTTTTCCTATTTTATTATTAAGAAATTCTGTTCAAATTTTATCAACCAAGCAACAAAAAAAGTTAGACAATTTAAAGATCTCTCATGAAGAACTTTTTATGAATCAACACAAATTATTATCTAAAAAAGTTGTGGAGAATTCTGATATAAAAATTGATTTTAATGAGAAGATTCAATATTTAAAAAAACAGTTTTCTGAATTACAAGAAGTAGCTAAAAAAACTGATGTTTCTTTTTTAGGAGCTGTAAATGCGCAAGAAAAAAAGCAAATTAAAGGATTAGAAAATTTGCAAAAACGCTTGTTAAAATCTGAGAAAAAGCGCCAAAATGATTTAGTAGAAAGAATTACAGAATTACACAATGCTATCTTACCTAACCAAAGTTTAGAGGAAAGACAACGTAATTTTTCTGAATATTATTTGGAATATGGAAACTCTTTTATTGAAAATTTGAAAGAAACTTTAAAACCTTTAGACTTAGAATTTACAATTTTAGAATTGTAAAAAACTATCTAAATTTGTTAATTAAATTAATTTTTGTCATTTCGAAATGAGCTTTTTTAAGCGATTGAGAAATCTCATAAATATAAAAATAGAATGAAAGAAAAAGGACTTCATCCAAAAAATAAATTTAATAAAGGATATGATTTTGATTCGTTAATCAAAGTGAATTCCAACTTACAAGAATTTGTTTCTGAGAATAAATTCAATAATTTAAGTATCGATTTTTCTGATCCAAAAGCTTTAAAAGAGCTCAATAAAGCCTTGTTGTTTTCTTATGATAAACTTTCTGTTTGGGATTTTCCTGATAATAATTTATGTCCGCCAATTCCTGGACGTTTAGATTATATTCATTATTTAGCAGATTTAGTGTCACCTGAAGAAAATATAAATATTTTAGATATTGGTACAGGAGCAACTTGTATATACCCTCTTTTGGGAGTTGCAGAATATAATTGGAATTTTGTGGCAACAGATATAGATTTAGATTCTTTAGATACTGCTCAAGATATTATAGACGATAATAATTTAGATGCTAATATTAAATTACGTCAGCAGTTTGATGAGCAAAATATTTTAAAAGGAATTTTAGAAGAAAATGATTCTTTTTCTGCTGTAATGTGTAATCCTCCTTTTTACAAATCTGCAGAAGAAGCACAAGGTGCAAATAGAAGAAAGACACGAAATTTAGGGAATAACGCAGTCAGAAATTTTTCTGGTAATAATAATGAATTATGGTATGTAGGAGGTGAAAAAGCTTTTTTGCACAATTATTTGTATGAAAGTTCTTTATTTAAAGAAAAAAGTAAATGGTTTACGAGCTTAGTTTCTAAAAAAGAAAATGTAGAAAGTCTACAAAATTCTTCTAAAAAATTAGGAGTAAAAGAATTTAAGGTAATTTCTATGAGTCAAGGTAATAAAGTAACTAGAATTGTTTGTTGGCAGTTTTAGTTTTTATCTTGTAAAGCAACTTCTCCTTTTATTAACCAAGAAAAACCAAACACCCAAAGTGCAAAAGTTTCACACCAAAAAATAATATCTGTTGCTCTTCTCTTTTCTTCTGTCATAATTGCATCTACAAAACTTAAACCTGCAATTGCCACAAAAAAGATGATTAAAATGCCACACCACATATAAAATTTATTCCTTGTTTTTTTCATTGCTGTGGGTTTTATTTCTTTGTTATCGTTTGTTCTTCTAAAAATAACCAAACAGAAATATGTAAAAACAGCAAATAGTAAAACTGCAGATGTTAAATGTATAATTCTAATAGTTTCATTCTTGCTAGTTGTAGGGAACAAAGCTACTAATAAAGCAAAAGCACCTCCTAAATTAGCAAAAATATTATCATTATGTAGCCACCCTTTTTCTGGGTTTTTAAAACCTTTATAGCTAAATAAGAAAAAGCCAAGAACAAATAAAAAGCCTACAAAAACGTCTCTTAATTGTGTGCCATAATAATCGCTAATAGAATCTTGAATAAAATTTTCTTTGTCATAAAAAAACAAACCAACTCCAAGAATTATAGGAAGAAATACGCCTATAGAACCAATTAGTTTTCTTAATAATTTATAGGATATAATTAAATCATTTTCTGTTTGACGTTTTGCTTGCATGCTATTTTAGGTTTAGTTAGTTGATAACCAAAGATAAAGAAATATTAGTTATGATATTTACCTATAAATAGTGATTATAATTAATGATCAAAATTTTGAGGACCGTTTTTGATTTTTTGATATTTTCTTTCATACATTTTATAAGTAATAAAATAAGTAAGTAAAAAATAAATACAAAAAATTGTTAGCAATTTAAAGCCAAATTGTTGTGTTAAAAAACCGTTTTTATCTTCTAAAAACTGAAAAACAATACTAAAAGGAACAGCAAAATACAGGCTTTGTAGTAAGGCATATTTCTTTCTATTTTCTCTTTTTGGTTCCCAATATTTTAGTAAACCTTCATTCTTTTTTTTGGTATATTCCTTTGATTTCATTTTAGTTTATCACTTTTTAGGGTTGAAATTTAACATAAGATGTAGGTGAAGTAAATAAAAATTTTTCATTGTTTATAGAAATTGTAATGGTATCATTTTTTAGATAATTTATTAACTCATTATCTTTTTGTCTTTTTATTTTTTTAAAGAAATATTTATAATCATAAGTATTCATAGACCTCTTTTGTTTAGTACTCTTAAATACTCCAAATTTTTTGGATGAAACACTAATTGTTTTTGTAATTAAAGGTTGTTTTGAGTTTTTTTCTTCAGAAATTAATACAACAATAACCCTAAATTGATTGTTTATTTTCTTTAGATATTTTACCATAAAGTTATAATTAGAATCTTTATAATTTATGTTTTTAAAATCTCCTATAATTTTGTTATAATTATTATTTGAGTTTACAAATGTATAATCTGCAACAACCTGTTTTTTTGTTGCACAACTTAGTAAAAGAAAAGAAAAAAGTATAATATAGTTAAATTTCATATAATTCAAATCTAATAAAAAAACCGAAGCAAATATTTTACTTCGGTTTAGTTTATAATAAAAAGTAATTTCTACAAATTAGGAATCACTAATTCTTGACCTGGATGAATAACATCTGCAGATTTTAAGATGTTTGTATTTGCTTCAAAAATAGCTACATATTTAGATGCTTTTCCATAATATTGTTTTGCTATCTTTCCTAAAGTTTCTCCACTTGCAACTGTATGGTTTGCATAAACAGAATCATCTTCTACTTTTATGTCTGCCATAATATCTGTTGGGTTTTCGCCACCAACTTTTTTAATTTCATTCCAAATTAAATCTTTATGATATGGTGTTTTTGCAGTTCCCCATACTTTTAATTGACCATCTTCTTCCTTTACATCTCCGTTTGCAATATTTAATTCCTGACCTAAATCTAAAACACTTTGGTATTTTGCTTTCATTTTATTTTTTTAATTGTTATTTATAATATTTAAAGATACAAAAAAACCAAAGCAATTTGCTTTGGTTTTTCGATTAATGTATCTATTTAGTCGTTAAAGGTCATTGCGAAGAAAGTTTTTCACTTTCTGTGGCAATCTGTAGTTTTAAAGAACAGATTACTTCGTCTTGAAGTCCTCGTAAAGACGTTGAAATTTACAAATGAATTACTTCATCATAAGCATCTGCAACTGCTTCCATTACAGCTTCACTCATTGTTGGGTGAGGATGAATAGTTTTTAAAACTTCATGACCTGTAGTTTCTAACTTACGACCTAAAACTGCTTCAGCAATCATATCTGTAACTCCAGCACCAATCATGTGGCATCCTAACCATTCACCATATTTTGCATCAAAAATAACTTTTACAAAACCATCAGGAGTTCCTGCTGCTTTTGCTTTTCCAGATGCTGAGAAAGGAAATTTACCAACTTTTAAATCATAACCAGCTTCTTTTGCTTTTGCTTCTGTCATTCCAACTGAAGCAATTTCTGGAGTTGCATAGGTACAACCAGGAACGTTTCCATAATCGATTGCTTCTGTATGTAAACCTGCTAATTTTTCTACACAAGTAATTCCTTCTGCAGAAGCAACATGTGCTAAAGCTTGACCAGGAACTACATCACCAATTGCATAATATCCAGGAATGTTAGTTTGGTAATAATCGTTTACTAAAATTTTATCTCTGTCAACAATAATTCCAA
>JBGCFX010000094.1:0-3186 GCA_045110395.1 Polaribacter sp. | reverse complement strand
GTTTCTAAATATATAATTTTATTTTTAAGTTTATCAATCAGTTATTAAATGATTTGGAAAATCTTCTACTCGTTCACAGCAAATTTGTTCCATTACTTGTTGTAATTCTGTTTTTAATAAAGATATTGTATGATTTCCTCCTTTTTTTCCTAAAGCAGAAACTCCATACATAAAAGAACGTCCCATAAAAGTAAATTTTGCACCAGAAGCTAAAGCTCTTGCAACATCTGGCCCAGATCTTATTCCACTATCCATCATTACTTCTATTTGGTCTCCATATTTTTTTGCAATAGAGGTTAATGGTTTTATAGATGATTCTCCTGCATCTAGTTGTCTTCCTCCATGATTTGAAACTATAATACCATCTAAACCTAAACGAATTGCTTGTTCTGCATCGTAATGAGAAGCCACACCTTTTAGCACAATTTTCCCTTTCCACATATCACGAATTGGCTTTATTTTTTCTTCATTTAAACGTCCACTAAAAGTTTGATCCATAAATTTACCTAATTGCGTTAAATCTAAACCTTTTGGCATATATGGTAATAAATTTGCGAAATTTGGAATTCCGTGTTTTAAAGTTTGTAAACTCCAATGAGGTCTACCAATGGCTTGTAGAATATTAGAAATATTCATTTTTGGTGGCATTGCCAAACCATTTCTAATATCTCTTGGTCTAAAACCAAAAGTAGGCACATCACATAAAATAACAAGAACTGGACAATGTGCAGCTTCTGCTCTTTTTATAATATCGTCTCTTAATCTATCTTCTGTAGGATGATATAATTGAAACCAGGCTTTACCTTCTGTTAATTCTGCTGCTCTTTCTATACTTGTAGTAGTTACTGTACTTAAAATAAACGGAATGTTATGTTCAAAAGCCGCTTTTGCTAAAATTTCTGGTGAATTTGGCCACATTAAACCTTGTAATCCTACAGGTGCAATACCAAAAGGAGCATCATATTCTATACCAAATAATTTGGTTTTTAATGATGAACCATGATGATTTCTTAGATAATTTGGTTTTAATTGAACATCTCTTAATTCTGATGTATTTCTAATCAAATTAACATCTTCATTACAACCACCATCTAAATACTCAAATGCAAATTTTGGTATTTTTTGTTGCGCTCTATTTCTTAAATCATCAATGGATGGATAACGTGTATCAATCTTTAAAGCCATAAGTGTTTTTTAATTTATATAGTCTGAACTTACAATAAAAGGAACATGCTTTTTTAGAGCATAATTCTTTTTTAAGAATTTAGAGTTCAATTTTGTGTCTGAAATTGCAATTGCTGCTCCTAAAGCCGAACCTAAGGATGCTTTAGTAGTCCTTAATTTTATACCTCTTAAGTAATAAGATAATAGCTTGATATAAGTTTCATTATCTGTAAAACCACCATCAACATACAATCTATCAATATTTTGAGTATCTGAAATCCTTTTAATACTTTCTACTTGAAGATGTACTAATTCTATCATTAAATGATGATATGCATGCTCAAAATTATTATACTTATAAATTGTTTTTATGGGCATATTTTTATGTTGAAAAGATTCCCAACAAAAAACATTTTCAAAATGTTTAATAATCTCACAATATACATCGTAATCGAATTCAACAGACTTGTGATAATCTTTATCTACATTAAACTTTTTAGACATTTTTTGAACTTGAACTTTATATTCATTTCCTAAAAATAGTCTTGAAGATTTTACAGGTTTACCATTAATTCGCATGTAATTAATACAGTCTGCGTTTACATCATCTTCTGTTAAAGTTTTATCAGAAAAAGGATTTAATGCTATGCTCCAAGTTCCTGTAGAAACTAAAACAAATGGTTTTTTTACACTTCTTACATAAGGTAATAATGCTGATGAACTATCGTGAATACCAACTCCAATTTTAATTCTTTTACCATTATAATTAATATTATGGCTTGTTTCTGTGGATACAATTGGTGGTAAAATTGAATTGATTTTTTCTTTATAAACCCAATCTTGATAATCTTTTGTATCGTAATTCCATAAAGTAGTATGACATCCAATACTGGTATATTCACTTATTGGAATTCCCGAAAAAATAAAACTTAAATATTGTGGTAAATGTAAAGAGTATTTAATTTTTTTAAAAATCTCTGGTCTCTTATACTTTAACCAATACAACTGTATACCTGAGTTAAGCAAACCTGGAGATTTTGAAGAACCACTTGTTCTAATCAATTCTAAACCATCACCATAATTTTGATAAAATTTATCAATAATTTCTTGATCTATTTCTTTTGTATAATTATATAAAGGTGTTAAAATCTCTCCATTTTCATCTAAATGTACAAAACTTGCTCCATAAGTGGAAAAATTTATAGCTTTTATTGAAAACTCATCATTCTCTAAAATTTTATAAAAAACATCTTTTAACCAAGTTTGTAATGCATCTAAATTTTCTGTTGGATAGCCATCTTCATCTTCAATTTCATCGAAAGCTGTATATTCTCTGTATACTTCTTTGTAATTTTTATCAAACAAAAAAAACTTTTTATTAGTTTTTCCAATATCAAAAACTGCTGTTACTCTCTTTGCCATAATTGATTTTTATAAACCAGTTGCTATTGTATTTTTACCTCTTTCTGCAATTAAGCCTTCTCTTATTTTTAGGCTTCTGTATGCATTGATAGGGCTAATAACTCCACCAGCATTTAATCTTGCTTTTTCTATTAAAGGTCTTACATCTGTTCTGTAAGCTCCTTGTAATATTTCTTGACATTTTACAACATCATTATCTAATTGAGCAGCTTTTAATGCATTTTGATCAATTAATAATGCTTTTGCATAAGCCTCTTGAATAGCTTCTAAAGATTGTATTAAATCTTCTAATGGATCTTTTACATTATGACTTGCATCAATCATCCAAGCTAAATCTGGGTTTTGAGGATTATTTTCCATTCCAAATACTAACTCATTAAAAATTAAGAATAATGCATAAGGCTTGATGCTACCTACAGTTAAATCATCGTCACCATATTTACTATCATTAAAATGAAATCCACCTAGTTTACCTTTTAATTGTAAAATTGAAACAATTTGCTCAATATTACTATTTGGTAAATGATGACCTAAATCAACTAATGTATATGCTTTATCTCCGCATCCATTGGCTAACATTAATGAAGCTCCCCAATCTTG
>JBGCFX010000093.1:0-12381 GCA_045110395.1 Polaribacter sp. | reverse complement strand
ATTGCTTCTTTAATAATTTCTGAGGTTACACACAATGAAAACCTAATATATCCTTCTCCTTGAGAACCAAAAATAGTTCCTGGTGTAATAAAAATATCTTTATCGTATAAAACTGAATCTGTAACTTCTTCTGACTTTTTTCCTTCAGGGATTTTTGCCCAAACAAATAATCCTGTTGAATTTTCATCATATTTAGCGTCTAATTTATCTGCCAATTGCCAAATTAATTTTCTGCGTTCTTCGTAAATTTTATTTTGTGCTGTAAACCAATCATCTGATAATTTTAAAGCTTCAATTGCTCCTTTTTGAATTCCGTAAAACATACCAGAATCCATATTTGATTTTACTTTTAGAACTTCATTGATAAAAGTTGCATTTCCTAATAACATACCAACTCTCCAGCCAGCCATATTAAAGGTTTTGCTTAAAGAATTTAATTCTAAAGCAATATCTTTTGCGCCATTAACTTGTAAAATACTGATAGGTTTATCGTTTAAAATAAAACTATAAGGGTTATCATTTATAATTAAAATATTGTGCTTTTTACCAAAAGCAATCAACTTTTCAAAAGTTTCTAAAGTTGCGTTTGTTCCTGTTGGCATATGTGGATAATTTACCCACATTATTTTTACATCAATTAAATCTTGGTTTTCTAATTCCTCAAAATTTGGCTGCCAATTATTTTCATCACTTAAATTATAAAAAAGTGGTTCTGCACCTACTAACTTCGTAACTGAAGTATATGTTGGATAACCAGGATTTGGAATTAAAACTTTATCACCTTCATTTAAAAAAGCCATAGAAATATGCATAATTCCTTCTTTACTTCCCATTAAAGGCAAAACCTCATTCTCTGTATTAGAATCTACAGAAAACTTATTTTTATAAAACTCAGAAATTGCATTTCTTAACTCTGGCAAACCTTGGTAAGATTGATATTTGTGTGCAGTTGCATCACCCAAACTATTAGAAATAGCTTCTAAAACTTGTGATGGTGGTTGCAAATCTGGAGAGCCAATTCCTATATTTATAATTGGTTTTCCTGCAGCTACTAAACCTCTAACTTCTCTTAATTTTTTAGAGAAATAGTATTCTTGCACTGTATCTAATCTTTTTGCAGCTTTTATCATAATCAACTTTATTTTCTGCCGTTTTTATAAGTTCCTAAAATCTTGAATTCTTCTGCCATTATTTCAATAATTGCTTCCGCTTTTTTGTAATCTTTATATTCATCAAAAGTTATATCTACAAAAAAGGAATATTTCCATGGTGTTTCTATAACTGGTAAAGATTGAATTTTGGTTAAATTCATTTTACAATCACTCAACACATTTAAAATAGCTGCTAAACTTCCTCTTTTATGATTTAATTGAAATTTTAAAGAAGCTTTGTTAATTTGATCAATTCCGTTATTTGGTTCATCAATTTGAACAATTACAAATCGTGTTGAGTTGTCTTTAATCGTTTGAATTTCATCCTCAATAATTGCCAAATCAAAAATTTCTGCGGCTATTTTTGGAGCAATAGCTGCAATACCTCCTAAATTTTCTTTAGAAATTCTTTTGGCAACTTCTGCAGTATCTACATCTTCTACCAATTTAATATGTTTGTATTTTTTAAAGAATTCTTTACATTGTAACAAAGCCATTGGATGTGACCAAACTTCTTTAATATCTACAATTTTTTGACCTTTTAAAGCCATTAAATGGTGATGGATATTCAGATATTCTTCATTTGTAATATGCAAATTATGCTTATCAATTAAAGCATAATTGGGTATAATAGAACCTGCAATTGTGTTTTCTAAAGCCATAACTCCCAAATCTGCAGAACCATCTAGCAAACTATCTACCAAGACATCAAAAGACATACATTCTTTTAGCTGAATGTTATGTCCATAAAAGTCGAGTGCAACTTTATGGTGGTTTGAGCCCTCTGCTCCTTGTATGGCTATTGTTTTTTTCATTAATTACAATTCTTCATATCAAAAAAAAAGCCTCGAATTAAATTCGAGACTTTATATATTATGAATGTTTCTTAACAGCATACAAAGTCTCTCCTTTTATTGTAAAAATAAAAGTAAAAAAAGAAACGAGTGTAATTGTTATTCAACATTTTTGTTCTTATAATTGAGCAACAAATCTAAAGATTATATTTAGATATGCAAATTAAATTCTGTTTTTTATAAAAATTTTGAGATATTATTAAAAATATATCAAAAAACAATTAAGTTATTACGATATTCTTCAATCAAAAATCTATCAGAAAGAAATTCCTAAAATTTAAACCAATCTTTTACCAATTGTTTTTCTATTGGTTCTATTGTTTTATGTGAATAATCGTTTTTAATAGCATCATATTGATAGTCTTTAGACCATTCTTCGATATTTTCTGATAATTCTTTTAAAGATTCACAGATAAAATCTAGCTCTTCTGATGTTATTGTTGGATGAATTGACAAACGAACCCAACCTGGCTTTTGTGTATTGCAACCTTGCAAAATTTCATCTTTAATTCTATTGGATGTTTCTTGATCTACATTTAATAAAAAATGTCCATAAGTTCCTGCACAAGAACAACCTCCTCTTGTTTGAATTCCGAATCTATCATTCAATAATTTTACGACAAGATTAAAGTGATATTTTTCAAAATAAAAAGAAAAAATACTCAATCTCTTTTTATGATTTGGTGCTAAAATTTTTACTTCTGGTAAACTTTCTAAGGTTTTAAAAATGACTTTATTAATTTCATCTTCTCTATTTTTAATATTTTGAGTTCCCATTTTTTCTTTCAACTGAATAGATAAAGCAATTCTAATCGTTTGTAAAAAACCTGGTGTACCACCATCTTCTCTGGTTTCTACATCATCAAAATAATCATGTTGTCCCCAAGGATTTGTGTAACTCACAGTTCCTCCTCCAGGATTATCTGGAATGGTATTTTTGTATAGTTTTTTGTTGAAAATTAAAACTCCTGCACTTCCTGGACCTCCTAAAAACTTATGAGGAGAAAAATAAATGGCATCTAAATATTCTTCTTCATTTTTTGGGTGCATATCTATATCTACATAAGGTGCACAACACGCAAAATCTACAAAACACAAACCATTGTATTTATGAATCATTTTTGCAACTTCGTGATAAGGAGTTTTAATACCTGTTACATTAGAACAAGATGTAATTGAAACTATTTTAATATTTCTATGTTGATGCTTTTTAATGCATTTCTCAAACTCTTTTAAGCACAATAAACCTTTATCATCACAAGGTACAACCTCTACATCTGCAATGGTTTCTAACCAAGAGGTTTGATTTGAGTGATGTTCCATATGAGACACAAAAACAATTGGTTTTATTTCTTCTGGAACAATTGTATGTTCTTTTAAATTCTCTGAAACTTTAAGTCCTAAAATTCGTTGAAATTTATTGACAACACCTGTCATTCCTGAGCCAGTAGTTATTAAAACATCATTATTATTTGCATTTACATGGTGTTTTATAATATTTCTTGCTTCGTGATAAGCCAAGGTCATTGCTGCTCCTGAAGTAGAAGTTTCTGTATGTGTATTTGCTACAAAAGGCCCAAATTGATTTGATATTTTATCTTCAATTGGCGCATATAATCTGCCACTTGCAGTCCAATCTGTGTAGATTAATTTTTGCTCTCCATAAGGAGATTGAAAATGTTGATTTATACCAACAATATTTTCTCTAAATTGATTAAAATATTGCTCTAAATCTGACTTTTTTATATTTTCTTTTGTTGAAATCATACCTTATAAAAGTTTGATATTTACGTATCAAAAATAAGTAATTAAAAATTACTCTTTCTCTAAGTTTTTAAAAACCTCTAAACCACATTCTAAAAATTTAGCATATGTATTTTCATCTGGTGTATACCCTACAGCTTGATTTAAAATTTTAGTACCATCTGCATTTAATAAAACATAATAAGGTTGTGAGTTTGTTTTAAAAAACTGCGTTTGATAATTCGCCCATTTATGTCCGTAATTTTCTAATTTTCTAGTTCCCCCATTTATACGATTTACTAAAATTTGTTCTTCTTTAGGCAATGCCTCTTTATCATCTACATACAAAGAAATTAACACAAAATCGTTTCTTAAATAAGTATCTATTTTTTGTAATGGCCAAATGTGTTCTTCCATTTTTCTACAATTTACACAAGCATATCCTGTAAAATCTAGCAAAATAGGTTTGTTTACTTTTTTTGCATATTCAATTCCTGTTTTTAAATCTTTAAAACAGTCTAAATTATTAGGGCAATCATTAGGATACAAGAAACTATAGCCAACAGGTGGTGCTAAACCACTTAATAATTTTAACGATGAAAAAGTTTTAGTTTCTTCATTTACTCTAAAACCAGAAGCTAAATAAATAACAAAAGAAGCTACTAAAATACCTCCTGCAATTCTTGAGAAAGATAATTTCTTAATTGGAGAATCGTGTGGAAACTTAATTTTTCCGAATAAATACAATGCTAAACCAGCAAAAATTAAAATCCATAAAATTAAGAATGGTTCAATTTTTAGGAGATTCCAATGTGCAACTAAATCTGCATTTGATAAGAATTTAAATGCCAATGCTAATTCTAAAAATCCTAAAATAACTTTTGTTGTATTTAACCATCCACCAGATTTTGGTAGTGAATTCATCATATTAGGAAACATCGCAAAAATGGCAAAAGGTAGTCCAAGAGAAACTCCAAAACCAGCCATACCTGCTGTTAATTGCCAAGCACCACCATCACCAGTTAAAGAACCTGCTAATAACGAACCTAAAATGGGACCTGTACACGAAAAAGAAACAATTGCCAATGTTAGAGCCATAAAAAAAATCCCTATAAAACCACCAGAACTTTCTGCTTCAGACGTTTTAGACATCCAACTTGTTGGAAGCCTTAACTCATAATAACCAAAGAAAGAAAATGCAAAAAACACAAATACCACAAAAAATATGATGTTTAACCAAATATTAGTAGAAATTTGATTTAAAATATCCGGATTTACGGAGTCTAACAAGTGAAAAGGAATGCTTAATATAATATATACTGCAAAAATAAAAAACCCATAAAGCAAAGCTTTTGAGATTCCTGCTGTTCTATTTTGCCCACTTTGTTTAGTAAAAAAACTGACTGTTAAAGGTATCATTGGAAAAACACAAGGTGTTAGTAGTGCTAATAAACCACCTAAAAAACCTAATCCAAAAATATTCCAAAGAGATTTATTTTCTTTTTTTATTGCAGAGACATTACTATTTACCTCACTTTCGCATTTTATGGACGCTTTGTTCAAAGCATCAATATTCATCCCATAAAGTAGATTGTTTGTTATTTTATTATCTATGATTAATTCTGATTTATCACTGGAGATAGTATCAGAGGAACTTGTTTTTTTTAGTTTAAAAACCAAGTCGATTACTTCAGGAGCTAGACATTTAGAATCATCACAGACCATAAATTCTACATTTGCCAAAACAGTATTTAAATCACCAGAAACCTTTATTTTTTGTTTAAAAACTGCTTTTTCTTCGAAAAATTTAATTTTCATATTAAAAACAGGATCATCTACTGTATGTCCTTTGTCTTCTAGAGTTTTGCCAATTAAAGAAAAATCACCTTTAGAAACATCGTAAGAAAAAGTAGTTGGTATAGGTCCATCTTCAGGAACATTCTGAGCATACAAATGCCACCCTTCTTCAATTTCTGCTTCGGAAATTAAGATATATTCTGTATCAGAAATTATATTTACTGAAGTTGTCCATTCAATTGGGTCTTCTATTTGAGAGAAAATCCCTAAACTTAATGTTAAAAATAAAAATGAAATTATGTTTTTCATAAATAAAATTTAAAAAAATTAGATGATCCAATTAACAAAGTCCTTATTTTAATTAGCTTTGACTTATCAAAGATAATTAAATAAACGAAAAAAAGTCTCTCAAAATTGAGAGACTTTTCGCGGTCTGGACGGGACTCGAACCCGCGACCCCCTGCGTGACAGGCAGGTATTCTAACCAGCTGAACTACCAGACCGTTGCTTTTAGCGGTTGCAAATATAATATAGATTTTTAGATAAGCAAATATAAAATTGAAATTTATTTGATTTTTTTTCTACTTATTAGGTAAGAAGTCAAAACATCATTATAACCTTTGTTGATATCTACAGGAACATAATCTATTTTATATTGTAAACATTTATTTTTCAATTCTTTAAAATAATCATTTACTAACTCTTTATATTTTTCTTGAATATTTTCTGCATATACATTTATTTCTTCTCCAGTTTCTAAATCTATGAATTTTTTAGGTGTGTTGTCAAAATTGAAGTTTAATTCTGTTTTGCTATCAAAAGTATGAAACAAAACAACCTCGTGTTTGTTATGTTTTAAATGCCTTAACGCTTCAAATAACGCTTCATCTTTTTTAGAAGTCTGAAACATATCTGTAAACAAGAAAATTAAAGAACGCCTATGATTTTTTTCTGCGATTTCATGTAAATACTGGTAGGTTTCTGTGTTAGCATTAGATTCTGAAACTAATAATTGTTCTAACTGATTCAGTAACATATTTCTATGACGCTCACTTCCTTTTTCTGGTGCATAATATTCATATGAATCTGAATAAATACTTAAACCCACTGCATCTCTTTGTCTTTTTAGAATTTCCATTAAAGAAGCTGCTGCAACTGCAGAAAAACCCACTTTATTTAAATTATCTATCGTTTGTTTTTTTACAATCGGATAATGCATAGATGCAGAATTATCTATAATGATATGACATCTTAAATTGGTTTCTTCTTCATACTTTTTAGTGTATAATTTTTCTGTTTTTGCAAATAATTTCCAATCTATATGTCTTGTGCTTTCTCCTTTATTGTATAATTTATGTTCGGAAAACTCGACAGAAAACCCGTGAAACGGACTTTTGTGCATCCCTGTGATAAAACCCTCTACAACTTGTTTAGCAAGAATATCGAGGTTTTTTATTTCGGATGATTTTACTTCAGATAAATTCATACTATTTTTTGATTTTTTGAGCTCTCGTTAAATTATCAGTTGTTTGTAATAATTTCTTTAATAAAATGGGATTATAATCAGGATTATTGTCTAAAAACTGTTGTAAAATATCGTTTGCTTCTTTTGATGAATAATTTCCAATAGAACTTGCCAACCATCCTTTTGGAAAGAAAATATCTCCTGTTAATTGTACTTCTTCTAATCTTGATAAAATGGATTTTAAATGTTTTGTTGATGATTTTTGCCTCAATGGATGATGCAGATTACTTAAAGCAGTTTGCACCCAAGATTCTTTTTCTCTGTTCTCTTTCTCTAACAATGATTCCATAAAAGCATCTCTTACGTTTTCATCATTAGAAAGTGATGGTAACAACCATTTAAAACGCTCTAATCTATCAGTATTTGATATTCGAGCTTGTTATTGTTCTAAAATTTCTGTGGATTTTGGGTGTTTAAAAATCGCCAGCTTCATTGCTAAAGAAGTAAAATCATTTTCATTTAAAAAGAGGTTTTTTATTGCCTTATCTTTTTTCCAGATTTGATATAAGTTTTCTTTTCCATAATCAGAAATTGCAATTGATTGATAAAACTTGAATAATGTTTTTTTAATATTACTTGGCAATTCTTCTTTTAATAAAGTAACTATATTCTTTTCTGTTCTAAACTGAAAACTATCTTGTTGGTGTTTTGTTAAGAAAGTCCAAAATATTTTTTGCATTCTACTAATCAAATAATTCATTATTAGCTCATTCTTTTCAATCTGTATAGCTAACAAAAAATCTTCGTAAACTTTAAAAGGAGAAACTTTACCAATCAACATATTTTCATACAAATTGATGAATTGATATCCTCTTGAAACTTCATCTTTAATATTTTTATACGAATTGATTTTATCTTTATAAATAGGAAAAACTCCATAACCAAATCCGTTTGTGTTGTATAAAACTTGCCCTGGTTTAAAATCTTTTGTGGCAGAAGTTATGTCAAAAGATTTTCCCATATTTTTTATGTTGATATTTTTTACATATCCTCTTTCATCTTTTAACTGAATTTTAAAAGATTGCGTCCAAATTTTATCTGAACCATCTTCTGCTTTTTGATGAATGATAAACTTGGTTACATTTCCTTTTTCATTCAACTCAATTTCTTCATAAAAAACAGGTCTTCCTGATGAGTTTACCCAAACATCTGACCAACTTTTTATATCTCCTGCAGATTTGTTATCCAAAATTAAAACGAGTTCGTTCCAATCTGCATTTGAGTTTTGATAGGTTTTTATGTATTCTTGAATTCCTTGTTGAAAAGCTTCGTCACCTAATAAAAATTCTAACTGACGCATCATAATTGGTGCTTTATTATAAATAATTCGTCCATATAAAGAACCTGCATTTTTTAAGTTTCCTAAATATTGACGAATGGCATTTGTCCCTTTTGTTCTGTCTTCTGAATACGCACTTGGGTAGTGAGACATCATAAAACTCAGTGTATGATTTACTTCTGGATACACAGGATTCACAATTTTATCTGCCATAAAATTGGCAAATACTTCCTTCATCCAAACATCGTTAAACCAACGCATTGTAACTAAATCTCCAAACCACATATGTGAAGTTTCGTGTGCAATTAATTTTGCTCTTCTTAACTTTTGAGTTTGAGTAGCATTTTTATCTAAAAACAAGGAAGATTGTCTATATTGAATTGCGCCTACGTGTTCCATTCCTCCATATTGAAAAGGTGGAATTGCTGCGAAATCCATTTTTTGAAACGGGAATTTCACATCTGTATAACTTTCTAAAAAATCGATTGAATTTTGATGAATTTTAAAAACTTCGCCAACACTTTCATCAATCTTTTCTTTGCTATTTTCTCTATATAAAAAATGCATATCAAATGTACCAGGATTTCTAGTTTCTTCTGTAAATTTACCAGCAACAAAAGAAAATAAATAGGTACTCATTACATCTGAAGTTTTAAAAGTATGTTCTATAAACCCATCAACTTCTAAAGCACTTTCTTCAAAACCTCCTGCTAGAACTTGCCAATCTTTTGGTGCTGTAATTCTTAGGTTATACTTCGCTTTTATATCTGGTTGATCAAAACAAGGAAATAACGTACTTGCTCTATCAGGTACTAATAAAGTATATAGAAACTCATCATTTCTATTCAGTGATTTTTCGCCAGCATCAAAAAATATTTCTATAGAATTTTCTCCTAAAACAAGATTTTTTTTATCAATAATTAAATGTTCTTTTTGATGCTTAATTTCTGACTTTTTACCGTTAATTTTTATGGATTTTAATTTTGATGCGTCTTCATTAAAATCTAAAAAAACATCATTTTTTAAATCTTTTACCTTAAAATTAACTTCTAATCTTGATTGAATTAGATTCTTTTTATCCTCAGGAATTTTAAAATGTAAATCGTAAACAACATCAGTAATTTGTTGTTTTCTGTATTTTGCTAATTCGTAAGAAATACCTGTTTCTAAAGTTAGTTTTTCTTGTTTTTTATCGCAAGAGATTATAAACAAAAGAATAATAATACTTAAATATTTTTTCATTTGAGTTTTATTGATTGACCACATAGTAACATAAAAAATATCGTTTTATATATCTTGACTTTTTAAAATAGTAAAGTTCTAAAATAAAAAAAGGTTTGACGTTAGCCAAACCTTTATCTTATTTAAAATGTTAATACTACTAAATAGCAGCATCAATTTTACCTGTATAAGTGTTTTTAGGAGCAACTCCTACTTGTTTATCAACTACTTCTCCGTTTTTAAAGATTAAAACAGTTGGTATATTTCTTACACCATATTTAGCTGCAAATTCCTGATTAGCATCAACATCTATTTTACCAACAATAGCTTTCCCTTCATATTCAGCGTGAATTTCATCAACAATTGGCCCAACCATTCTACAAGGTCCACACCAAGCAGCCCAAAAATCTACTAATACTGGTTTGTCTGATTTTAATACTACTTCATCAAAATTTGCGTCTGTTATTTCTAATGCCATTTTATATATTTTTAAATTGTTATTTTAGGTTTTAATAATTTCAAAAATAAACAAATTATTTAGTTTCAATATTTTAAAAAATTGCTTTTTACTATTTGTCTATCAATTGTATTTATGCTAGATTCCTATTTTCACAGGAAAGATAATTTATCAGAAATCTAAATTCAAAGAAATTTAGAAGTTAATTTTTATTTAAAATAACTCTTTGGCAATTGCCTGAATATTATCACTTTTACCCATAGAATAATAATGTAGAACAGGCACACCTGCTGCTAACAATTCTTTAGATTGTTGTAATGCAAACTCAATTCCAACTTGACGAACTTCTTTATTTGTGTTGCATTTTTCGACTTCTGAAATTAAATTTTCTGGTAAATCTATTCTAAAAACTTGAGGTAATAATTGTAAATGACGTTTTACAGCCAAAGGTTTAATTCCTGGAATTATTGGTACATTTATCCCTATTTCTTTGGCAGCTTTTACAAATTCGAAATATTTATTGTTATCAAAAAACATTTGCGTAACCACATAATCTACACCAGCATCAACCTTTTCTTTTAAACGTTTTAAATCGGTTTGTAAAGAAGGTGCTTCTAAATGTTTTTCTGGATACCCAGCAACACCAATACAAAAATCAGCACAATTATCTGCTTCAATTACATCATGTAAATATTTTCCGCAGTTTAAATTCTGTATTTGAGCAACTAGTTGTGTTGCATATTGATGTCCGTTTTTACTCGGCTCAAAATATTTTTGATGACTCATAGCATCACCTCTCAAAGCCATTACATTTTCTATCCCTAAATAATGGCAATCTACCAACAAATATTCTGTTTCCTCTTTTGTAAAACCACCACATAAAACGTGAGGCACAGTATCTACATCATATTTATGCTTAATTGCAGCACAAATGCCTAAAGTACCAGGTCTCATTCTGGTTACTTTTCTGTCTAATAAACCCGATTTTTCTACATAGACATACTCTTCTCTAGAAGTTGTTACATCTATAAAAGGTGGTTTAAATTCCATTAAAGGATCTATATTATTATACAATTCCTGAATACTTCTTCCTTTTTTTGGCGGAATAATTTCAAAGGAAAATAATGTTTTTCCATTTGCTTTTTTTATGTGATCTGTAATTTTCATTTTATATTTCTTGTGCGTTACCTAAAGGTCGCGCTTTTCATTATATCTTTTTTAAGAAAAATAAAAAAGGATGCCATTTCAATCGCTAACGCAACTTATTTAACAACTTTATTCATCTTCAAAACTCTTTGCATACTAATTTACATAAGAGTGTTTCTTCCTTTTGGGAAGATTAAGATGAGCTTTTTTATTCTTCTGCTAAATTAGGATGCAACCATTTTCTTGCTTTTTCTTTTGTAATTCCTTTTCTTCTTGAATAATCTGTTACTTGATCATCTTTAATTTTACCCAAACCGAAATATTTTGCTTCTTTATTTGCAAAATAATAACCAGAAACAGCAGCTGCTGGCCACATTGCCAAACTTTCTGTCAGCTTAACTCCTATTTGATTTTCTACATCTAATACATCCCAAATCGTTTCTTTTTCTAAATGATCTGGACAAGCAGGATAACCTGGTGCAGGTCTAATTCCTTTATAACTTTCTTTTATTAAATCATCATTGGTTAATGTTTCGTCTGAATCATAACCCCAATGTTTTGTTCTAATTTGTTTGTGTAAATATTCTGCAAATGCTTCTGCAAATCTGTCTGCAATAGCTTGTGCCATAATTCCATTATAATCATCTTCTTTAGCTCTGTAACTATCTGCTAATTCTTGCGCTCCAAAAATTGCCACACAAAAAGTGCCTATATAATCTGTTTTATTAGTTTCTTTTGGTGCAATAAAATCGGATAATGCAATATTTGGTATTCCTTCTCTTTTCTTTAATTGTTGTCTCAAAGTTCTAAAAACAGCGATTTCTTTTCCTTTTTTCTGAACAGAAATATCATCATCATTAATTGAATTCGCTTCGAACAAACCAAAAATTGCTTTTGGTTTTAAAGATTGTTTTGCTATGATTTCTTTAATCATTACTTGAGCTTCCTCAAACATAATTGTAGCTTGTTCACCTACAACTTTATCTTTTAAAATATCAGGAAATTTTCCGTGCAAATCCCAACTTCTAAAAAACGGACTCCAATCTATAAAAGGTACTAATTCTTTTAAACTTAATTGTTCTAAAGTCTGAATTCCTAAAGATTTTGGTTTCACAATTTCTGATGTTTCCCAATCAATTTTATATTTACGCTTACGTGCTTCATCAATAGAAATATATGATTTTTCTTTACCTCGTTTTAAAAACTTG
>JBGCFX010000092.1:0-20876 GCA_045110395.1 Polaribacter sp. | reverse complement strand
GTTAACAATAAAGTAAAAAAGTAATTTTTTTTCATAAAAGTAAGTTTTAGATATATATTCTGTAAATATAAGAAATTTTAGAATTTATTTTTCATTTCTCTTTGATTAACAAATTGTTAATTCTTATAATTTCCTTAAGTTATTTTAATGTTAAGTAAAAACCACTAGATTAAATGATTGTTAAGTACTTGTTATTGTATGTTATTTATTAGTATTTTTGATACTCACAGTATTTTATTCTGATTATGAAGAAAAATGATATTAAGATTTTATTAGTTGATGATGAACCAGATATCTTAGAAATTGTTGGTTATAATTTAAAAAGTGAAGGGTATCAAATTTTTACAGCTAAAAATGGTCAAGAGGCTATAAAGTCTGCTAAAAAAAATATTCCTCATTTAATTTTGTTAGATATTATGATGCCAGAAATGGATGGTATTGAAGCCTGTGAAAAAATTAGAAAAATAAAATCTTTAGAGAATGTTATCATATCTTTTTTAACTGCAAGAGGAGAAGATTATTCTCAAGTTGCTGGTTTTGAAGCTGGTGCAGATGATTACATTACAAAACCCATTAAACCAAAAGTTTTAGTTAGTAAAGTAAAATCGCTATTAAGAAGATTAAAAACCCAAAAAGAAACTGAAGAAACTTTTAAAATTGGCGATATTGTTATAGACAGAGATCAATATGTGGTGTATAAAGCAGGAACTAAAATTTCTTTACCAAGAAAAGAATTTGAACTTTTTTCTTTACTAACTTCTAAACCAGGTAAAGTATTTAAAAGAGAAGTTATTTTAGATACAGTTTGGGGTAATGAAGTAGTAGTTGGTGGCAGAACTATAGATGTGCACATTAGAAAACTTCGAGAAAAAATTGGTGATGATCATTTTAAAACTGTAAAAGGTGTTGGTTATAAATTTGTTTTAGAGGACGCAGATAAATAAATTCGCCTTTATGAAATTTAAAAAAACATACTCTTATGCCCTTTGGTCTGCAATATATTTAACCTTATTATCTGTAGTAATTGCTTCAATTTCTTATTTTTTTATTGTAGAGCATTTAGGTATCAGCACTGTTATTATATCTGTTCTTGTTTTATTTATTATTTCGTTTTTTATCATTCAATATAGAGCAGAGTATTTTATTTATAGGCGTTTAAAAAAAATCTATGAAGATGTTTCTATTTTAGATGTAAAAGATTTAAAATCGGATTCTGTAACTACAGATATAGACCAACTATCTAAGAGAATGCAAAAATTCGTAGAAGGTAAACGACTAGAAATAAAAAGCTTAACAGAAAGAGATTCTTTTAGAAAAGATTTTTTAGGAAATGTTGCTCACGAACTAAAAACCCCATTATTTACGGTACAAGGCTATATTTTAACTCTAATAGAAGGTGCTGTAAACGATAAAGATATAAGAACAAAATATCTAGAAAGAGCTAATAAAGGTGTAGAAAGATTGGTTGCTGTTACCAAAGATTTAGATATGATTGCCAAGTTAGAAACAGATGGTTTAAACCTAAATATAGAAGTTTTTAATATTTTAGAACTCATTCAAAATGTGTTTGATCTTTTTGAGATGAAAGCAAAAAAAAGAAACATTATTTTAAAATTTGATAGAATATATGAATTTCCAGTTTTTGTAAAAGGTGATATCGAAAAAATTGAACAAGTACTCATAAATTTGGTCGTAAATTCTATTAAATATGGTGAAAAAGGCGGAACTACAATTGTAGCTGTAGATTCTTACAACGATTCTAAATTTTTAATAAAAGTGGTAGATAATGGAGAAGGCATTCAGCAAAAGCATTTACCAAGATTATTTGAACGTTTTTATAGAGTAGACCAAAGTAGATCTAGAGAACAAGGTGGTTCTGGCTTGGGTTTATCTATTGTAAAACACATTGTAGAAGCACATAATGAAACCATTTTATTAAAAAGCGTGTACAGAGAAGGTTCAGAATTCTCATTTACTCTTGAAAAGGCGAAATAAATCTGAACTCAGTACAGTTTTATCTATTTTTAATCCTTTGTAATTAATCAATTTTGCTAATTTTTCTTTTGTAAAATCTTCTGTTTTAGAAAATGGTGCCAATCTTTTTTTCTCTAATAATAAAGCCAAATATTCTTGTTCTGGTTGGTTTTTAGTAGGAATTAAAAACACTTTTTTTTGCAGAACTGCCAAATCCATAATTGAAGAATAACCTGACCTACAAACTACAATTTCACTACTATTTATTAAGTTTTGAAGCTCTTTAGAAAGTAAATAATTATGAAAAGTGATGTTCTTTTTTTTCCATTTTTTTTGTTGATTTTCTACTTTACCTAAAACAAAAACGATGTTTCTTTTGTCGTTTTTAAATTCCGTAATTAACTTTTTTTCTAAGAAAGTTCTGTTAGGTTCTGGCCCAGAAAGTATAATTAAAATAGCTATATTTATTTCTAATTCTTCTTTTTTAAATCTGCTTAAAACCCCTATATATTTTTGATTTAATTTTTTGTTTGTTGATGATAATTTACCTGACAACAAAGATTTTTCTTGATCTGGCACCCAACATTCATCAAAATTCTTTATAATTTGTTGATGAATAAAACTTGCTAATGGTGTAAAAAAACCTGCTAAAATTTTTAGTTGATGTGTAGTATATACAGATGGTAATTTATTACTTCTGACCCCAAACCTATTATCGGAAACAATTCCAACAACATCTTTATTTTTATCTATAAATTGCTGAATTACTTGTTTTTCTTTTTTAACAGCTTTATAAATTTTTGGAAATTGTAGAAGCAATTTTAGATGTATATTTTTGCCATAAGAAATATTATAAGAAGGTAATTCTAAGATTTCTAAATCTGGGAATTCTTGTTTTAAAAAAGTAAGTGCCTGCCCATCTGAAGCTAAAATAGGTATAAAGTTATTTTTTAAAAGTGCATGTATAATTGGGACACATCTTGATGCGTGTCCTAAACCCCAATTTAGTGGTGCAATTATTATTTTTTTTGGGGTAGCAATCATTTTTCTTTGAATTTAATTTCTACCAACTTTTTAAATACGTTCTTAAAATTTAGGTTTTACCTCAGTTTTTAGAAAAGTGCGTTAAGGATTGAAATGGCATCCTTTTTTTCTTTTTCAGAAAAAAAGATATAATTGAAAGCCTGTTAAAACGTCCAAATAAAAAAATATCTAAACTAAATCGAAACCAATATCTTTTCTATAATTTATTTTATCGAAATGAATTTTATCTATACTTCTGTATGATTTATTTAAAGCTTCTTGAATGGTATTTCCAAAAGAAGTTACAGCTATAACTCTTCCTCCATTTGTAACTACTTTATGGTCTTTTATGGTAGTTCCTGCATGAAAAACGATGGATTCTTCTATGGTTTCTAGACCTGTAATTTCTTTATTTTTTTGATATGCTTCTGGGTATCCACCAGAAACCAACATTACTGTGGTTGCCGTTTTTTGTGTAACCTTAAAACTTTTTTCATTCAAATTTTGATTGGCAACACCACTAAACAAGTCAAATAAATCTGATTCTATTCTTGGTAACACAACTTCTGTTTCTGGGTCGCCCATTCTTACATTATACTCGACTACAGATGGGTTTCCATTGTCATTCATTAAACCAATAAAAATGAAACCTTTATAATCAATTCCGTCTTTTTGTAATCCTTCAATAGTTGGTTTTACGACTAATTCTTCTACTTTATTTAAAAAAGCATCATCTGCAAATGGCACAGGAGATATGGCACCCATTCCTCCAGTATTTAAACCTGTATCACCTTCGCCAATTCTTTTGTAATCTTTTGCTGATGGCAAAATTTTATAGTTTTTGCCATCTGTTAATACAAAAACAGACAGTTCTATTCCTTTTAAAAATTCTTCAATTACTACTGTTGTAGAAGCTTCTCCGAATTTTTTATTAGACACCATTTCTTCTAACTCAGTTTTTGCTTCCTCTAAAGAATTTAAAATTAAAACACCTTTACCTGCTGCTAAACCATCTGCTTTTAATACATAAGGTGGTTCTAAAGTCTCTAAGAAGACAAAGCCTTCTATTAAGTTATTTTTTGTAAAAGATTGATATTTTGCAGTTGGTATATTGTGTTTCTGCATAAATTGTTTCGAGAAATCTTTAGAGCCTTCTAACAATGCACCATCTTTTTTAGGCCCAATTACTGGGATATTTTTTAAATCATCATCAGCCAAAAAGTAATCGTGAACACCTTCTACTAAAGGTGCTTCTGGCCCAACTACCAACATTTTTATATTATTTTCTAAAACTATTTTTTTAACAGCTTTAAAATCTGTTGGGTTGATGTTTATATTGGTTGCAATTTTATCTGTACCTGCATTTCCTGGTGCTACATAAAGCTGGTTTACTTTTTTACTCTCTGATAACTTTAATGCAAAAGCGTGTTCTCTACCTCCAGAACCTAAAATAAGAATATTCATTTGTGTTGTGTTGTTGTGGTTGCAAATATATTTTAAATTCTTTGGATTCCTACTTTCGTTGGAAAGACATTTTTTGGAAATCCTAATTATTAAATAATCACTTTTTTATTAAAAACCCCACTTTAAAAAATATTTAATTGCAGAAGAAAAATGATAAAAGAATAATTTAATGTTTTTTGATGAGCCTTTTCTATGCTGATGAATAATTTCAACTTCAGGAAAATAGAGTTTCTTTTTACCTATTTCATCAATTTTTTTACACAAATCTGCATCTTCCATATAAAGAAAATACCGTTCATCAAAACCATTTAGCTTTTTAAAATCTTGAGTTTTAAAAAGCATAAAACATCCGTGAATAAATTCTGGATAAAAAGATTTTGACAAATCTTTATCTCTATACTCGTTTTTATAAATTTGTTTAGGTGAAATTTTTAGTCTTCTATTAATTAAATCGAAAAAGGTTGGGTGTTTTCTACAAATGAATTGCAGTTCTTTGTTTGGATATTTAACTTTTGGTGTTATGAAGGAAACATCGTCTAGAGTTTCCAATTTCCTTATCAATATTGATATAATTGAAGAATTAAACACAATATCTGGGTTTAAAACTAAATGAAACTGAGATTCAATTTTATCTAAAACTAATTTATGTGCTTTACCAAAACCAACATTTTTACCTACAAAAATATATTCTATTTCTGGATTTATAAATTCGGCTTCTAAAAGATTTTTGGGTGAGTTATCTAATAAGTATAACTTCTTTTTTAAAGGAGTTTTAAGAAATGAATTAACTGTTTTTTTTAGAGTTTCTAAATTTTCATTAAATAAAACAATTGAAGCTGTTATCATCTTAATATGCTTTTTCTTCTCCTTGAAAAACGTTTAAAATTGTTTGAATAATGATTTTAATATCTAAGAAAAAAGACCAATTTTCTATATAAAAAATATCTAAACGTACTCTGTTTTTAATATCAGATTTCTTTTTTATTTCTCCTCTGTAACCAGAAACTTGAGCCAAACCAGTAATACCAGGTTTTACAATATGTCTTTTTAAATAATCGTCTTCATCTTTTTGATATTCTAAAGACAAGCTTTCTAAGTGTGGTCTTGGCCCTACAACACTCATATGTCCTTGTAAAACATTTAAAAACTGAGGTAACTCATCCATACTTGTTTTGCGTAAGAATGCTCCTATCTTGGTAACTCTTAAATCATTTTTTGTGGTATGCACTTTGTCTGATTGCTCATTAATTTGCATAGATCTAAATTTATAACAGACAAATTCATCTCCATTTATTCCTTCTCTTTTTTGCTTAAAAATTAATGGGCCTTTAGATTCAAACTTTACTATAACCCATAAAATAGGCATTAACCATGATAGCAAAAACACACAAACAAAAAGGGAGAAAAATATGTCAAAAATTCTTTTAATGTAGAAGTTTTCTGTAAATTCAAATGGTAATTTTTTTACATTTAAAACCATTAAAGTATCATCATAATACTCTACACTTTGATTTTTGCTATATAATTCATTTGCATTTGGTATTAGTTTTAATGCAATTCCTTTTTCTATCGCAAATTTATTAATTTCTTTTATTTGATTTTTATTTAGTGTAGATAAAGAACAATAAATTTCATCTACAATATTTTCAGATGAATAGGTATAAAATTCTTTTAAGGCACCCAAGTAATCAAAATTTTTATATTGTTTATCAGAAAAAAAACCTAAAAACTTATATCCTAAATTTGCTTTACTTTTAAATATTTTAATTACTTTTTTTGTAGAATCATCAAATCCTAAAACAATAACAGTTCTAAAGTTATTACCATAAGAGCGATACTTTTTAAGTAAGAAAAACCACAGAAATTTTAAAACAGTAACACTAATTATTATAGAGCTTAATATTAAAAACTGATTATGAACAATTTCTCCCTCTCTAAAAATACCAAAATAAGCAAAATATCCTAAGACAAAAATTAAAAACTGCTTACCTAATAATGTAAAGATTCTTAAAATTCTAGTATATCTATAGACTCTATAGAAACCAAATAAACGAGAAGTAATTAACCAAAAAACAGTAATATATGATAAGAATGATATGTTTAAAAATTGCTTATCATAAATTAAAAATACTATATAATTTATGATTAGGATATCTAAAATAATCTGTAATGGTCTTATTAAATAAGAATATCTTTTTTTCAAAGTTGGTTTTTAAAGCTAATATACTCTTTTAACGAAAAACTTTAAGAATCATTTTATCAATTGTAAATATTTTTTTTGCAACAACTTTTTGATTTTGAACATCTATTTGATTGTTTAATAAATATTGTAATTTTTCAATTAATAAATCATTATTCCAACCTCTAGCTATTAAATCTAAATGATAACTTTTAAATAGCTTTTCTATTTCGCTATTAGGATCTGTAATTATAAGTGTTTTGCAACCAGAAGCTAATAAATTTGGTAATTTAGAAGGTAAAGAACCTTTTGATGTGTTTTCTTTTTGAGGTATTATTTGCACTGAACTTTTAGTATATAGCTCTGTTAAATTTTCTAATTTCACTAAACTATGAAAAAGAATTTTATTGTTATTGTTTGATTTTTTTAAAGAGTTAAAAATTTCTCCTTCAGAAAAAAAATGAAATTTGCAATTGCTTATTCTTTTTGAAGCTTCGTTAAAAAAGTCAAAAAGTTTATACGGATTTTGTTTTTCTCCTAAAGCACCAGAATACACTACATGCTTTTTTCCTTTATCAAAAATTGCTTCTAAGTCGTTTGTTTTTTTATCTTGAATTGTAATAAAAGGATACTGAACTTCTAATTTTTCTTCTTTTAAATGGTATAGTTTTTTTGCCTCTTTTTTCATTTCATGAGAAAGAAATAGTATTTTATCACAATTTTTATAACTAGATTTTTCAATTTTATGAATAAAAAAACGGATTATTTTATTTATAAATCCTGTTTTACCTTCAGAATAAACTTCTTGTAAATCATGTACCATTCCTACTTTTCTTATTTTTTTATTTAAAAAAGTAAGAATTAAATAAAAGGCAAAACTTGGTGGGAAAATAGGAATTACTAAATCTTTATTTTTTAAGTTTTTTTTGATTTTTCTTAAAATAAAAAACGCAAAACTAATCTCTAAAATAATTCTCCTTAAAATTGTTTTTTTTGTATAAATGAGATTTTTACCTCCTCTTATTATTGTTATACCATTTAATTGATGATTACTTTTTTTTGATTTCCAATCTGGGTAAAAAGGGTGAAAACATAAAACAGTAACATTATGCCCCTCCTCATTTAAACCTATCGCAAAATTGGTGTTAAACTTTCCTGTAGAAATTGGTTCAGGGTAAAAAAAGGGAGATATGATTAGAATATTTTTTTGGTCAGTCACTTTTTCTTTCTCTAATTATTTTAGCAGGATTACCCATACAAACTTTATTTGGTGGTATATTTTTATAAACACTACTTCTAGAACCTATAACTGATCCTTTTTCTATAATAATACCAGGTGCCACAAATACATCTGTTGCCAACCAACATTGGTCTTCTATAGTAATTGTTTGTGCAAAAATAGGGAAATCTGATTGTAAATAATCATGAGAACCTGTACATAAATAAGATTTTTGTGAAATAACTACGTTTTTACCTATTTTTATATTGCCTAAAGAATATAAAACAACATCATCTCCAATCCAAGAATAATCTCCAATTGAAACTTTCCAAGGGTATGTAGTTCTTACAGATGGTCTAATAATTACATTTTCACCAATTTTAGCACCAAATAAACGCAACAAAAATCGTCTAAAACCATACATAAATTGTGGAGAGTTTTTAAAGAAAATTGCTTGTACTAACCACCATAATTGAACTATAAAAGCATTTCTACCTCTAAAGTTCTTTGGTAATTTAAATGTGTTTAGTTGTTGCATTTGTATTTTTTTCTTTAATAAAAAATAAAGCAGTAAAATAAGAAAATAATACTATACCATAATGTCTTGACAGAAAATTTTCGGTTAAATTAATTGTTAGAAACTGAAAAAAAATAAAAAGAGCTAATAATGAATGTTTTAATTTTATAAATATTACCACAAAATAGATTAAGAAAACAATAAAAAATAGAAAACCTCCATAAAGTATTAAATTAAAATAATAATTATGGGTGTTAAAAACACTTATGGTATAAAAATCACTATCATTATTTTCTTTATAACAAAGATTTAATTTTTGTTGCAGTGTATTACCATAACCAAATATTGGAAGTGACTTTAATAATATAAAATCGCACTTATAAATTGCAATTCTTGTATTGGTTGAATTATAATAATCTCCAACAATTGGTTTTTTAATTTCTGTTTTTAACTCTTTAAATCTTTCTCTAACAACACTGCTATTAAATAAAGAAAAAACAAGTGTTACTAGTGATATAAAAACTAATGCATATACTTTATAGTTTTTTTTATTTTTAAATATTAATTGTATTAAAAAAGCAACTAAACTTAATATTAATATTATTATTATTACTCTAGAACTAAATAAAAACAAGAAAAAAACACAAATTAAAATGTTAAAAGTGTTTAGAATTTTGGCTTTAAAAAACCAAAAAAGTGACATTGTAAAACTAACTAAGAGGAATGAACTGAAATAGGTTGGATGAATCTCAAATAAGTAATTGTTCTGCACATATTCTCTAAAAAAAGGAATATTGGCATTACTAATATTAAATATGTCTTTTATAGAATTGTTTTTAATAAAAAGAAATAAATAAATTAAACTTTGAATTATGGTAGCAATCTGAAATACATAAAAAGATTTTGTTTTTATTTTATTATTAATAAAACTTGGTCTATAAAAAAACAAAAAAGGAAATATTAAAAAGGGTAATTGCCTTAAGATTCTGGCTGAGTTAAAACTATTAGAAATTATTTCATACAACAGAAATAAAAAAAAAGGGATAGTAAGTAATAATATTTTAGAATTAAACTTGGGTTTATTCTGTAATTTAAAAAAATAATAAATTGAAAGAATTGAACATAATATAATAATCATAGAATTATGATTTGGCAACAATAAAGGAAAAGTTGCCAAGGCTAAAAAAGCAAATTTTGTAAAGTTTTCTAACGATTTAATCATCTTTTCCTTTTAAGCATAATTCGTATAAATTTATCCAGTCTTTAAACCTGTGAGACCAAGAATAATTTTTAATGACAAAATCATACAATTTTTCTCCGTTTTTATTTCTTTCTTCATCGCTCCAACTTAAGACTTCATTTAAAGTTTTTGTGAGTTCTGTAATATTAGGATTTATTAATTTACCTCCATTAGCATCCCATAAAGGGTTTAAACCAGTTTGATGAGTAGTTATTACTGGGGTTTTTAATATGGCTCCTTCTAAATTCACCATTCCTATAACTTCAGAAAAAGACGGAGCAACAAGCACAAATGCATTTTTTATTAGCAATTCTTTTTGTTCTCCAGACACTAATCCTAAAAAAACAACTCTATCTGATAGCTTATTGTTCTTAATTTTTAAATCTAATTCTGCTTTATATTCATTATAATTACCTGCGATTTTTAAAATAATTTTAGTGTCATTTATTTTACCTAATGAGTCTATTAGAATATCTATACCTTTTTTCTTATCTAACCTTCCTAAATATAGCATATATTTTTCTTTTGCATCTCTAGGTTTATTTATTAAAATAGATTTTTCGCTTATTAAATTAGGTATTTCTACTATCTGATTAAATTTAAAAATTTCACCCAAATTAACTTTTTCTTGAGGGGTAATTGCATGGATATATTTTGCCTTTTTAAAAATATTTTTAACAAGATAGTTATAGTATATTTTTTTCTTAAAGTAGCCTTGTTTCCATAACCAAGGTTCGTACATACCATGTGTACTAATAATAAAAGGAATATTGTTTTCTATGCAGAATTTTGCGGATTTGTATTGTGGATACATCCAAACTCCATGGATATGAAAAATATTATAATTGTGTTTTTTATATAGCTCTGTTAATTTTATTTCCCATAATTTTGAGTATAACCAAGGTTTTTGAGTTTTAACAGTAAAAATATTATCTTCTTTCTCGCTATTAGATGATAAAATATGAGAAGAAAAATTCTGATTCAAATATTTATTTAAGTCATTAATTACAGTTCTTAATCCACCACTATGTAGAGAGAAATCTTCAACTATATGCAATATCTTCATTAGAATTCTTTAAAAAAATTAGTAAGAAAAAATAAAATTCGGGAGGAAAATAATGTCCTTCTCTAATTAGTTTTAATATTAAGTAAAAAAAAGTACTTTGTTGTATAACTTTAGAATCTTTTCTAAAAACATTGTAACTTCTGTAAAAAAAATAGAAAATCATCAAAAAACCAAATATTCCAAAATCTGCTATAATTCTTAAAAATAATGAATTTGCATCTGTTTTATTAATTTTTGACTGTTTTAAAGTTATTAAATACTTGGGTGGACTTAAATTGTCATAATATTTCTCATACTCATATTTGTACGAACCTAAACCTGTACCTAAAGGTTTGTGTGTAAATATTTGTTGGGTAATAAAAAAGTTACTTAAAAATGCATAGGTACTTAAATTTGTGTAATTTTTAAATTTGCCTGTATAGGTTGCAGAAAAGGTTTCTGTTGTTTGCTTTAATCTTCTAACTAACACATTACTTTCATTTTCACTTATCTTTTCGTTCCATTTAGTACTTAAATAAAAGCCAAAGACAGTTAAAAGTATTACAACAATTATCGAGTATTTTAAAAAGTATTTTACCTTTAATAAAGGAAGTATTAAGATAAGAAACAAACCAATAAAACCTATTGATGATCTAGATAAAAATATTGTACAAACAATAATACCCAATTGTAAATATTGTTTTTTTCTAAGAAACAAATATGTTGCTGGTAACATTATAGCTGCATAATGAGCAGGTTCTGATAAAATTCCATTTAATCTATTATAGATAAAAACGTTAATATCTAAATAAAACATTGGTATTGCCAAAACTGCAATAATAAAAGATAATTGTAAATATTTTTCTATAAGAACTTTAGAGGAAAATATTTTTATTAGATTATAAAAATAAATACTACTTAAAGTTATGCCTATTAACTGTGCTATTAAAGATTGAATAGGGTTTTGAAATAATAAATAACTAACAATACCATGCACTAGAAAAAAACCAATTAATATTACTAAGTTTTTATGAGCGGTAAGTTTATATTTATAAGAAATTATAAATAAGTTGGTTATTAGTATAACATAGAATAGTTTTAAATCAATTAGATAATGAAAACTAAAGTCTTCAGTAAAAATTGCAAATACACTACTTGTTATTAGGTATTTATCTAGTAAACGCATCTAATAGTGTTTTAATTCTATATTTAATAACCCAAGTATAATAATCTAACTTTGTTTTTAAATTACTTTGACTTTTTGTCTCTATTTTAGCTTTGCTAGTTTCTCTATAGACTTTAATAATTTGATTGTTGCTTATACCATCATCAGACATAAATGCTGTCTCAGAATTAAACCAATGGGTTTTTAAATTCTGTTTTGCTCTTAACAATAACTCATAATCTCCTGCTATTTTATAAGTTTCATTATACAGCCCATATTTTTTAAAATACCCTTTGTTATGAAATGCACCAACATGCGCAATATTCATTTTTTTTCTAAAAACTTTCCAAGACCATTGAGCTTTAATTATTTTTCTGTTTGCTACGTTTACATTAGAGTAAATTAAATCTATATGGGTGTTTAAATTTTGAATTTGTTTGCCATATAATTCTAAAGCATTATCAAAATAATAATCATCAGAACCTAAAAACGAAATCCAATTTCCACTAGAAATCTTTATCCCTTTATTAAAAGCATTGTAAATACCAGAATCGTGTTCTGATACCCATGTATATTTAATTCCTTTTTGTCTAAACTCATCTTCAAAAGACTTAATAATTCCTACTGTATTATCGGTTGATTTACCATCTATAATAATATATTCGAAATTTTTAATTGATTGATTTAAAATTGATTTAATTGTCTTAGTAATTGTTTTAGCGCTATTATAACTTACAGTTACAACAGAAAATAAATCATTATTAATCATCTTAATTTAGTTTTAAATTTTAAAACTTATTCAAACCATATTTTTGGTAAAACTTGTGTTTGATTTTCAGACACACAATCTGAATCTAAATTATGTGGAAAACTATTTACTGCCTTTAATTTAGAGTTTACTCGGTCTTTTCTAATAAAAGTAAATTCTGCTAATGGTGGAATCTCTACTCCTGATACATTTAAATTTTTTGCAGTATTATTAGGGTGAATATGAACACAAATATGGTTTTGTAACAGTTTATTAAAAACTGAGGATGCTATATTAAAATAAAATTTATTAAATAGTTTATCTAAATCATGAAATTCCAGAACAATTATTCTACATCTATCTAAAAGGTCTTTAGACATACTTAAAATATTTATAAATTCATCTCCCTCAATATCCATTTGAAGCAACAAATCTGAATCTTTTTTTAAATTACTTTTAGAAACCCATTCTTCCATTGTAATTAAATCATCATTAGAAATTGCACCTACAAATTTATCTAAAAAAGAAAATTTATCTGGTATATCTTTAGCTTCTACTGTTTTATCGGCAACAAATATTTTCATTCCTTTTTGATAACAATCTTCTTCAAATTGAAGCTTATTATCGCAACCTGGTGAAAAACAGGCTTCTATATTTTCTAAATCATTGGGTACTAAATATCCACTATCTCCTTCTGCACCAAGTCTAACCAAATCTATTCCTACAGAGTAGGGTTTAAGTTTTTTTATTAAACTAACAACTTCTTCTTTAGAAGTAGCATTAGATAGATTAAATCCTAAAGAATTGATGATTTTTTTTGCACTAGCTTTCATAACCTTTTACAATATATTATAAAACAAAGAAAAAGATATAACTCCGGATATAAAAATAATTGAGTAATTTTTATAATTATTAGTCAATCGAAGTAATTTTTGGGTTTTATAATGATAAATAAAAGACATTATTAAATATACAATTAAAAAAGAAGAAATTACTACATATAAATTAGTATTGGAAGAAAGTATATATATACTAGAAATTAATATACAAGAAGTTAAGCACCCTAAAAAAAATAACTCTTTTATTTTACCCAATCCTAAAAGAAAATAATAAGGAATAATAGTTGTAGAAATAACTGGTAAAATACATATAAACAACTTTATATACTTTTTTGCTTTTTGATAATCTTCTTCTCCTAACCATAATTCAAATATAAAATCGCTAGATATTAGTAGTAAAAGAGTTAATACAGCACTTATAAATAATAAAACAATGGAACTTTTTTTATATACTAACAACATTTTATCAGAAATACCATTAAACGATATTTTTGGGAATAACCAAGAGACTGATGATGACACCAACATATGTAGTTGATTAAAGATACTAACACCAATACCATAATAGGCTAATGTTTTTAAATCGAACAAACCAACTACAATCCATTTATCTGCTTGTGAAGTTAAAAGAGTTACAATACTCATTACCCAAACCCACATACTAAATTTAAAAAAATCTTTTAAACAACTCCATTTACTATAAATAAAAAAAGATATCTCTTTATACCATTTTTTACACATAAATGAATGGAAAACAAAATAAAATAAAGAAAATAGTAACGTGAATTTATAAACCTCTATTAGATCTTTTGTGTAAATAACAACAACTATTTGAACAGTATACTTAATTAATTTAGAAAACAATGTCATTTTTAAGGCTCTATCAAACCTTTCATAACCTTTATGAAGTCCATTAAAATTTTGTTCAAATAAATCTATTAAAAAAACAGGAATCGCAAAATAAACAACATTTTTAAAAATCTCGTAATTAACATTTTCATTAAAATAGGAAGTTATACTATTTAAAAATGGGAAAATTATAATTAAAAGAATTATAGATACTGTAAGTTGAAATAAAAAAATAGTACTTGTAAATTCTTTTATTTTTTCTGTTTTATTATCTCCTCTATAACCAGAAATAAATTTGGTAACTGTAAAGTTACCTCCTAAATTAAACATACTAACTAAAACAGAAAAACTTTGTATCAAAATATAAATACCATATTTTTCAGCACCTAAAAGATTTAGAAATATTGGATATGATATTATTACAAATAAAAGTGTACTTGAAGCCTCTGATATTGTGAAAAAAGAGTTTCGTAAAGATTTTGATTTTAATATGTTAATTAATTTAAATGTTGTCAAACTAAATAATTTTTCTTTCTAAATAACATTATTGAACTCTAAATTTTATTAATTTGAGAATTAAATTCTTTAAAACTTTTCAATTTCACATCTTTTTCAGACAAAATAACATCTTCTTTCTCCAATCTCCAATCTATATTCAAATCTAAATCATTATGAATTACACCATCTTCAGATTCTTTATTATAATAATTATCACATTTATAGTTTACAGTTGTGTTATCTTCTAAGACTGCAAAACCGTGTAAAAAACCTCTTGGTATAAATAATTGTTTATTATTTGACGCTGATAATTCTAAAGAAAAACTTTCTCCGAAAGTAACTGATTTTTTTCTTACATCTACAATTACATCTAATATAAGACCTTTAGTTACTCTAACTAATTTTGCTTGGCTAAACTCTCCTTTTTGTAAATGCAAACCTCTAACAACACCATATTGTGATACAGATTCGTTTTCTAATACAAAGTCAATTTTTTTATTGATTGCCTTATTAAATTCTTCTTTATTGTAATTTAATAAAAAACTGCCTCTGTTGTCTTTTATCAATTTAGGTTCTATAATAAAACAGTCTTTAAAGGGTGTTTTTCTTACAATCATTTAATTTCTAGTAAATTACTACCATAACCACTTTTTAATAATGGTTTTGCTAATTCGTACATTTCATTTTTACTAATAAAACCTGCTCTAAATGCGGCTTCTTCTAAAGAACCTATTTTTAGTCCTTGTCTTTGCTCTATAGCTTGTACAAATTGACCAGCTTGCATTAAAGAATCGAAAGTACCAGTATCTAACCAAGCAATTCCTCTATCTAAAATGGTAACTTTTAAATTTTCTTTTTCTAAATAGGTTTTATTTATATCAGTGATTTCTAACTCTCCTCTACCACTTGGCTGTATATTTTTAGCAATTTCTACTACAGAGTTGTCATAAAAATAAATTCCTGGTACTGCATAATTAGATTTAGGTTCTTGGGGTTTTTCTTCTAAAGAAATTACATTGTGGTTTTTATCAAATTCTACAACTCCATATCTTTCTGGATCATTTACATGATATGCATAAACAATACCTCCTTCTGGGTTATTATTAGCTTTTAATAACTTTGGTAATAAAAAAAAAAAAAAAATATTATCTCCTAGAATTAAAGCAACTTTATCTTTTCTAATAAATTTTTCTCCAATTATAAATGCTTCTGCTAAACCATTTGGTTGTTCTTGAACAGCATATTCAAAATTACATCCATATTTTTTCCCATCACCTAACAATCTTTCGAATAATGGTAAATCTTGTGGTGTAGAAATAATTAATATCTCATTTATTCCAGCTAATATTAAAACTGAAATCGGGTAATAAATCATAGGTTTATCATACACTGGCATTAACTGTTTGCTAACAGCTAAAGTTAATGGATGCAACCTTGTACCTGAACCTCCTGCTAAAACTATTCCTTTCATTTTATTGATATTTTTTTAAATACCATTCAATTGTTTTTTTTATTCCAGATTCAAAATTTTCTTCAGCTCTCCAACCTAATTCGTTTTCTATTTTAAATGCATCTATTGCATATCTAAAATCATGACCTGGTCTATCTTTTACAAAACTTATTTGTTCCTTAAAGGATTTTTCTTTTGGTGAAATCTGATCTAATATGTCACAAATTGCGTGGGCAATATATAAATTATTGCGCTCATTTTTTCCACCAATATTATAAGTTTCTCCTGATTTTCCTTTCTTAAAAACAATTTCAATTCCAGTACAATGATCTAATACATACAACCAATCTCTAATGTTTTTACCATCACCATAAATAGGAATATTTTCTCCTGAAATTGCTTTTCTAATAATAGTAGGAATTAGTTTTTCATTATGTTGTTTTGGCCCATAATTGTTAGAGCAATTTGTAGTGACTACATTCATACCATAGGTATGAAAATAACTTCTTACCAAAAAATCTGAAGATGCCTTAGACGCACTGTAAGGACTATTTGGTGCATAAGAAGTTTCTTCTGTAAACAAACCTGTTTCTCCTAAAGTACCATAAACCTCGTCTGTAGATACGTGCAAAAAAGTAGTATTTTCATATCCTACTCTAAATTCATTTGGATTTGTCATCCAATGTTTTTTTGCAGTATCTAATATATTAAATGTTCCGAATATATTAGTTTGAATAAATGCATCAGGATTTTTTATTGAATTATCTACATGCGATTCTGCTGCAAAATGAATAACGCCAGTAAAATCGTGTTTTTTAAACAAGCTTTCTATAAGTTTTCTATCACAAATATCTCCCTTAACAAAAGTATATCTTTCGTTATTTTCTACCTCTTTTAAATTTAAAAGATTCCCTGCATATGTTAGCAAATCTAAATTCACAACTTGACAGTCTTTGTTTTCTTCTAAAAAATAAGGAATAAAATTAGACCCAATAAAACCAGCTCCACCAGTTACTAAAATCGTTTGCATTCTTATTTTTTATAAGTATTTAAATAAGTATTTAATTGCTTTAAAAGTAGGATTAAAATAACAAAACTAGCTCCTAAAATAGCTAATAAAAAAGTGTAATTTTTAGTAAATCCCTTTATTTCATAACCAATATCTTGGAAATTTGAAATCACGTTTATTACTTCATACTTGTTCGATTTTTCTTCTACAATTTCCTCTAAATCTGAATTTATTTTTCTGTTGGTTTCAAATAATTCTAATTCTTTTGTTGTTCTTTTTTGGCCTCCTAAATCTATACTTGTTCCACTTGTTTCTTTTTTAGCTTCTGCAATCATCACTTGCATATAAACTTTTCTAAGAGAATCTAACTGTGTAATACTTTCTCTGTATAAAGAATCTGTTCTATTCAAATTTTCATTGGTTAACTCTTTTACACGATTAAAATATTTGTTTTTTACAACTGATGAGATTATGATTTCATCTAAATTTTTAAAAACATCATTTTTTTCTGCAATTACATTTATTTTATGAATTTTATAATCAAAGTCAGAAAAAGACGCTTTAAACACTTCATACTCATAACTTTTTACTGTAGTAGTATCTACTTCTAAAATAAAATCATTGTAAGAATCTATAATATCGTTTTCTGTTTTTAAAGGTTCAATGGTAAACTTTCTAAGACTTGCAGCTGTTGGCTTATCTAAATTAAATGTTTTTTGTAATTCAGCTGTATCCTTTTGCTTTACTAAATCATTATAAAAACTAATGTTATTATATAATTGCCTCGAACTTTTAAAATTTGGGTTTACTAATAAATCTGAACCAAAAGTATCAGGTTTTTTCACTTCTAAGAAAACCCCTATACCTCCACCAATAATTGCAGCTATACCAATAGGAATAATATGATTCTTTAAAAAGATTAAAATTGAAATAATAAAGTCAAAAATTGCTTTAAAAATACTTCCAATAAAATTGAAAAATTTAGAGAAACCTTTACCAATAATTACAAAAAGAGATCCTAAATCTACTTCTTCTTCGTTGTTTTTTTGATCTGTTGACATTTTTTAGGTTTGGTTATAAAAATAAGTCTTAGTTTGTTATAAAATTTGTTCTAATATTTTTTGGGTGATAGCATACGTAGGTGTAACACCTGTCATACCTAAACCTCCTGAAGCTAATGTAGCTCCTGTTTCTAAAGGGTTGTCTGATGCATAATATGCATATCTTACTTTTACATCTTCAGAAATATTACCTCTAATTTTAGAGGCAGATTGTATTGCTTTTTGGTAATGTGCACCTTCCATTTCTAAGCCAATTACTTTCCAAGTAGAATCATGGAAAAATTTTAATAAATCTTTGTTTTGTAAAGAGGTTCCTAACACAGAAATCATGCTACCATCAAAAACTTCTACGCCAAAACCCTCTAAGTCTAACTTAGATAACTCATTTTTGAAAGGATAATTGTCTGCAGTACCCTCAAATATGTGAGAAGAAGGTATCATAATGTCTCCTTTACCTCCTTCTAAGATACCAGCTTTACCCATTATAGAAACAGATTTCACATCTAAATGGTTCTTTTTCTTATTGTTTTTATAGGGCTTAAGTAGCTCATCCATAGTTTCATAAGCTTGTTCACCAAAAGCATAATCCATCACAATAATTACAGGGTTTTCATCAACAGAATTTACTTTTTGAAACGGAGAATTCTCAAAATTTATTTTATCAGTATCTATAACTTGTACATTAATATTGGTTCCTGATTCATCTTTTATGTAAATCAAACCATTTTCTGATGCATATTCTTTTACAGCTTTTTGTAAAGGTTTGCTATCAGAATTACTTAATAGTTGATACAACTCAAAACCATTATGTTCTG
Source organism: Polaribacter sp. (assembly GCA_045110395.1). GTDB lineage: Bacteria > Bacteroidota > Bacteroidia > Flavobacteriales > Flavobacteriaceae > Polaribacter. The sequence continues at coordinate 1,781 of JBGCFX010000092.1, read as the reverse complement.
CTGCTGCTTCTGGTAAAGCACTTTTAGCATAAATCGAATTTAAAACACTATGCATATTTGCACTTATAATATGAATTGGTCTTTTTAAAAGTTTATTCTCTTTTAATATCTTTTTAATATTATTTGCCCAAATTTCTCCATAAATGTGATGCCCAATTTCTTCAATTAAAACAGAACTAAAAGTAACTTTTCGTTTTTTATTATCTAAAACTTCGTTGATTCCTAATTTACCCAACCAATAAATGAGTTGAAAAAATCGATCTTTATTTTCTTCGGATTGAAACGTTTGATGAATTTTTAAAACCTCATTAAAAGTCCTTCCTAAAATATTACTTACGTGTGCAATGGCAATTTCTCTTTCTTGTTCAGAAATCTGTTTGTTATGAATGATAATTTCCTCTAGGTACTTCCATTCTCTAATAAAATCTGCACCTTCTAAAAGTGTAACTCTTTTCTGAATTTTATGAGATTCTATAAATAAAAAGGTTAAATGTGTAAGAATATCATAGATTTCAGAACGTCCTCTAGTAATCTCAATATTCATTTGATCTTTGTCAATTCTATAACAATTTCTTCTTCTTTTAGGAGGAACAATAGCTTCAAAATGAGAGTTTTTATAGCCTTCATCTGTTGTTAAACTAATAAACTGACATTCTTCTATGCCTTTTGGTAATCTTTCTATAACATAGATTAACCCATTTAATTCTATTCTTTCTTCTGCAATCGAACCATAAATTTCTGGGCGTAATAATAACAACGATTTTCTAAGTGTTTCACCAGAAATACCCATTGGTTTATAAAAACCTCTACTAAATAAATGCCTCATAGAAATGTATAGTTTTTCTATAGAGTTTCTAGATTCTTGTGATCTTGTTCTTTCGGTTTTATTGAGTTTAGACATTGTTTATTTTAATTTTTCAAAGATAAAATTATTTGGCAGATAATAACTGTTCATACTTGCCTTGATTTTGTAATAATTTTACAGCTTCTTTTATAACCAAATCGTTTTTTAGATTATGTTTAAACACCCCTTCTTTGTAGTAGTATTTATTTAAAATTTCTTCTTTTAGAATGGTATTTAAAATATCTTTATTTTCAGAAATTTGTTCAATTTTAGCGTCGAATAATTTTTCTTGAATTTTCTCATACTCTTTGGTAATATTTTTATTTGTTGCAATTTTATAAGCTTCTTTAAATAAACTTTCTTGTGTGGTTACAAAAGTAGTATCAGTTTTTAAATAATTTGTAAAATCTTTAAATTCTTTATTATTAAAAGAATACACTTCCTCACTATCTATTGTTGGGTTTTTGTAATAAAAATCTGTTGCAAAATTAAAGATTGCCTTAGATCTTAACAATGTTTTTGTTGCATCTGTTCTTTTAGATTCTTTTATAACAACATCTGGTAAAACGCCTCCACCATCGTAAACTGTTCTTCCGTTTGCAGTTTTAAATTGATTAATACCTTGCTCAGAAAATTTAGGAACAGTTCCGTCTTTTTTTCTATTGGTATAATCTAATTCTTGAATGCATCTACCACTTGGTGTGTAATATTTAGAAATGGTTAATTTTAATTGAGTACCATAAGTTAATGTTCTGTAACGTTGCACTAAACCTTTACCAAAAGAACGTTGTCCCATAATTACTGCTCTGTCATAATCTTGCAAAGAACCACTCACAATTTCTGATGCTGATGCAGAACTTCCATTAACCAAAACTACTATAGGGATTTCTAAATCTAAAGGCTCATTTGTAGTTTTGTAAGTATTACTCCACTTTTT
>JBGCFX010000091.1:0-3490 GCA_045110395.1 Polaribacter sp. | reverse complement strand
AGATTTACACGATGCAAAAACGGTGCTTTCTAATAGTGGAACAGCCATTATGGGTTCTGCTAAAGAAGAAGGACAAACAAGAGCAAAAAGTGCGATTGTAAAAGCATTAGATTCTCCTTTGTTAAATGATAACAAAATTACTGGCGCTAAAAATGTGTTGTTATTAATTGTTTCTGGTACCAATGAAGTAACTTTAGACGAAATAGGAGAAATTAACGATTATATTCAAGATGAAGCTGGTTATGATGCCAACATTATTATGGGTATTGGAGAGGATGAAGAATTAGGTGATGCTATTGCTGTAACAATTGTAGCTACTGGTTTTGCTAAAGACCAACAAAGTACAATAACCAACACAGAAGTTAAGAAAATTGTACATACTTTAGAAGATGAGCAAAAAGCGACTTATGATTTTGCTGAAAAAACAATTACAAAGTCGCCAACTTTAAATGAACCTTTAACTAATAAAACATCTGAAAAAGTAGTACACGTTTTAGAAGATGATATTGTTGAAGAAACTCCGAAAACAAACTTAATTAAAACTACGAATGAAATTGCAAACATGAATGTGATTTTTGAAGAAGTTGGTATTGAGACTGTTTCTGAAGAAGATTTTGTAATTACTGATGTAACTTCAGTTCAAGAAGAGATAATTGAAGAAGAGCCACAACAAATGCAAGCAGATTTATTGTTTGATTTACCTTTAAACGATTACACAGAAGTAAAGGAAGATGAAGAAATTCGTCATAACTTACAAGAAGAGAAAATTGTAAATGAAATTGAAGCTTTTGAAACTGAAGAAATTGTTTTCGAAAAGAAAGAAGTAGAAACACGATACGTTTTAGAAGATTTTAATGCACAACCTACAATTGGAAAAAGTTCAAGAATTATTGAAGAGAAAGTTGAGGAAGAAGAAATTAAATTCGAATTAAAAACTAAAACACCTCAAGCAGAAATTAATAATATACCAACCATCAGCGAAGAAGTTTCTCCTATGGATTTAACCATAACAGAGTTGCAAAAAAGAGCAGAAGAGCGTCGTAAAAAGATGAAAGGCTTCAATTATAAGTTCAATGATCAAATGAACAAGAATATAGATGAAATTGAGCGTCAGCCAGCATATAAAAGACTAGGTGTAGACTTAGATACAAATGCTGCAATTAGCAAAACAAAGACCTCTATTAAAAAAGAAGATGATGATTTAGGATTAAAGTCTAATAATTCTTTTTTACATGATAATGTAGATTAGTATTTTAATATAATTCTTAAAAACCACATCTTTTTGATGTGGTTTTTTTTTTGAATAAAAATTTGTTTAAAGTTCTAAAAGTACATTTCAACTATAAAATTTTGGCAAACATCTAAAAATAATTTTTTAGTTACTTTAAAATACAATATTTGCACAAGTAAAAAATAAATCATTTTATAGTTTTAAAAATATATTACGCTTACTTATGCTTTTTTTTACCCCTCATAACCACATCATTTTTTGATGTGGTTTTTTATAAAAGCAATTTTTTTAATGTTTTTTTATCAATTGTCGTAAACCATCAATGCTATAAACTGCTGGTTTTTAAAGGTTTTCTGTAATTTTATTTTGTAACATTTTTGTTTTGAGTGCGTCTTACTTATATAATCAACAAAACTAAACAAAATGAAATATTTACAAACAGTACTAGTGTTAGAAAGAGGAATATTAACTTCTTCTTACAAACAAGAAATTAAAAATCAATCAAGAATAGAGAAATCTAAATCTTTGTCTAGCCTTAAATCTAGAATTAAAAATAACGTAAACTTAGAAAGCCAAGCAGGAACTATTTTAAAAGTATCTTTTTTTATGCTGGCTATTATTTTTATGGTTTCTTAATAAAAAAGAATTTCAATCAAAACAAACTTCAAATTTAATTTGAAAAATCAACCCAAAAAAAATCCATCTAAAAAAGATGGATTTTTATATTTGTTCTCGAAACTTCGTTTACTACTTTCTACCAAAAAATATTTTGTTTTCAGTAATGCTTGAACTAACAAGTGTAGCTTTTTAACTCAACGCTTTTTTAATTCTTTTAATAGCTTCTCTAATTTGTAATTCTGATGCTGCATAAGAAATTCTGATACAGTTTGGCGTACCAAAAGCTTCACCAGTAACAGTAGCAACATTGGCTTTTTCTAAGATGAATAAAGAAAAGTCGCTTGCATTGTCAATGGTAACTCCATCAATAGTTTTGCCGAAAAAAGCAGAAATATCTGGGAAAACGTAAAATGCACCTTCAGGAACATTTACTTTAAATCCGTCAATTTCTCTTAGTAAACCAATAACAATATCTCTACGAGTTTTAAACTCGTCTACCATAAACTGAATTTTAGAAACAGGAGCTAAAACTGCTGTAATTGCTGCTCTTTGCGCAATACAATTTGTGCCAGAGGTAATTTGTCCTTGCATTTTTGTACAGGCCTTTGCAATCCATTCTGGTGCACCAATATAACCAACTCTCCAACCAGTCATCGCAAACGCTTTTGCTAAACCGTTTACAGTTATGGTTCTATTATACATACTTTCTATAGCAGCAAAACTAAATGGTTTGCAATCGTAATTTACGTGTTCGTAAATTTCGTCAGATAAAATATAAATATTTGGGTGTTTTTCTAAAACTTTAGCCAAAGCTCTATATTCAACTTCGCTGTATATAGTTCCACTTGGGTTGTTTGGTGAGTTAAAGAAAATCATTTTAGTTTTTGGCGTAATTGCAGCTTCTAATTGCGCTGGAGTAATTTTAAAATCATTCTCTATAGAAGAAGGAATTTCTACATAAGTTGCTTCACACAGAGTTGCAATTGCAGAATAACTAACCCAATAAGGTGCAGGTAATAAAACTTCATCACCAGGATTTAATAATACTTGAGCAATGTTAGCAATAGATTGTTTTGCACCTGTAGAAACCACAATTTGACTAGGTTTATAGTCAATATTATTATCACGCTTAAATTTAACGCAAATCGCTTCTTTTAGTTCTAAATAGCCATCAACTGGCGTGTAAGAATTATAATTCTGGTTAATTGCTTCTATAGCAGCATTTTTGATAAAATCTGGAGTATTAAAGTCAGGTTCTCCTAAACTTAAACCAATAATATCTTTTCCTTCTGCTCTTAATTCTCTAGCTTTTGCAGCCATTGCCAAAGTCTGTGAAGTTGGCAAACTGTTAATTCTGTCCGATAATGGATGTTTCATTTACTGTTTAGTTGTCGTTGTTGTTATGCTAATTCAGGTTTTTGCCCTAAAACTCCCAAATGTCTAAAATGCTCTATAATTGCTCTACGAGTTGTTTCGTATTCGTTATAAGGCAAATTAAATTCTTTGGCAGTATCTTTTACAATTTTAGCCAATTTACCATAATGAACATGAGAAATATGTGGGAAAATATGATGTTCAACTTGATGATTTAAACCACCAGTATAAAAGTTTACCAACCAGTTACTAGGAGCAAAGTTAGAG
>JBGCFX010000090.1:0-3523 GCA_045110395.1 Polaribacter sp. | reverse complement strand
TACATTTAAAAACCCTTTTTCAGAATTTTTAAATGGGATAAAAAACAAAGCTAAAATTGACAAAGCAATAACTAACCACCCTTTTTTAGAAATTAAAGCTTTGGGTTTAAATACATCTAAATTAGTTTCTAAAGCAATTTTTTGCATCAAAGAAGCAGTAAAATCTGCAGAAACATTTTCTTGTGTAATTTCTTGAACGTACTTTTTTGCAAAAGCATCTAATTCTTTTATGTGTTTATTTTCTCCCATAATTTTCTATCATTTCTGGTTCTACATTTTCTTCTACAATGGTTACTAACTTCTTTCTGGCTCTATGTAATTTAACTTTTATGTTTGCTTCAGATAAATCTGTAACTGCTGTTATTTCTTTTAGACTTAATTCATCAAAATAAAACATCCAAATAATAGAACGTTCTTCTTCAGGTAATTTTAGCAGACAATCATTCATAATTTTAGCACGTTCTTTTCTTTCTATGCCTTCTAAAATATTTTCTACCGATTTTATTTGATTGAATGTGATTTCATTAATTTCTATAGTTTGATTATTGTTTTTATTCTTTTTAATAGCATCTAAACTTGTGTGATAAGCAATTCTATACAACCAAGTAGAAAATTTAGAATCACCTTTAAATTTAGACAAATTTTTATACGCTTTTATAAATGTGTCTTGACTAACCTCTTCTGCTTCTTCTCTATTTTTTGTCATTTTATATGCCAAAGAATAGACCATATTCTTATAATTATCAACAAGATACGCAAAAGAATTGGTATCTCCATTGATGACTTTTGCAATATATAGTTGGTCGTTTTTGTTAGTCATTTTATGTTTGACTACTTATTATATAAATAGGTTACAGTTTTTGTTACTTTTTTTGTCTTTGCGAATAAAATGAGTAATCTATTAATTTATAAACAGATTGCTTTATAAACTCGCAATGAAAATCTTTTTTTAAAAAAATCATCTTTTTTGTAACCTTATTTTAAAATGAATCGTCAAAGCTACAAACACAATAAAATTAATCATTTTTAAACTTTAAATTATAAATTATGGAAATCGCAGTTTTAGCAATCATTTTTGGAAGCATTTTTGGAGTATTTTACTTATACTTTTCAACAAGAAATAAAGAACGTATGGCATTAATAGAAAAAGGTACAGAAGCTAGTATATTTATGAAAGGTTCTAACAGAAACGCAGCTCCTTTCTGGAAAGTTTTAATATTAAACCTTGCTTTATTAGCTATGGGAATTGGAGTAGGAATTCTTTTAGGAAGTATTTTAGGTTATTATTTTGGTTACGAAGGTACTTGGAAAAATAGACCAGAAAATGCTATAGATTCAGGAGTATTTTATGCAGCTTCAGTATTTTTGTGTGCTGGTGGTGCTTTACTAATTGGTTTTAACCAAACCAAAAAATTAGACAGAGAATAAAAATTAAATCAACTAAATTTTGTTAAAACCACTTCTTTTATTAGAAGTGGTTTTTTTGTGTTTTAGAAAGTCTGTATCTTTAAAAAAATATTTTTTAAATGAGTAATGATTATAAAGATAGTAAGTTTAAAGAATTATTAGATAAACTACAACAAGAAAGTTGGCAACTAGAATTACTAATTTCTGGTTTTGCCATTTTTGGTTTAATTACAGCAATTCCACATATTAGAACAGCAATGATAGTTGCTGAAAACGAAAGAGAAATCACGTCTCTTATACCTACATTAATTGCTTTTACTGCTTGTTGTATTCTAATTTTTAATTTATTGATACACGTAATTTTAAGAGGTTTATGGATTGGTGCTTTAGGTTTACGCTATGTATCTGGAGATATAGATTTTGAAAAACTTAATTATCAAAATAGATTTACAAAACATTTAAAAAAAAGAATTGTTTCTTTTGACAAATATGTAGCTACTTTAGAAAACTATTGTAGTGTATTATTTGCAATTTCTTTTTTGTTGATTTTCTATGTAATTTCAATTGCCTTAATTTTACTTTGTATTGTTGGTATAGCTACATTAATAATTTCTAATGACGATTTACCTGAAACACCAAGAACTATTATAGGTGTTATTTTATTGATTTTTATGCTCTTAGGAACTTTATTTGTATTTATAGATTTTCTAACTCAAGGTTATTTAAAAAAGAAAAAATGGTTGTCGAAAATCTATTTTCCTTTTTATTGGGTGTTTAGTTTTTTAACACTTACTTTTTTATATAGACCTTTAGTTTATAATTTTTTGGACAATAAATTTACAAGAAGATTAAGTTTTTTTTTAGTGCCTTCTTATATTGCAATTTCAGTTTTAATTTCTTTTAAAAATAATAAAACCAATTATTTAGAATCTGCAAAAAAAGTTTCCTCCACATATTTAGATAGTAGAAATTATGAAGATTTATTGATTGAAGATGATGATTTTGCAAGAGTAGCTACAATACAATCTAAAGTAATTCATGAACCTTATATAAAATTATTCAGAATTTTTACTGAAGGTGTAGAAAATAGAATGTATACTTATCATCCATCATTAAAACCAAAAGAAGATAAAAGAGGATTTAAAACAGATATAGTAATGTTTAGCTCTACTAATTATCTAAAAAATCGAGATAGTTTAATAAAAAAATATTTAGACGTATTTAATAAAACACATCAAATTTATATTGATACTTTAAAGTATAATTCAGAATTTTTGATTTCACAGAACAAAAAAGATCAATTTGGGTTTGAAAGTTATATCAACATTAAAAACCTTTCTGAAGGTAAACATACTTTGAAATTAAAACGCTTACGAAAAAGAAAAAAAGACACTATTAAAGTAACTGACATTAGCATTCCATTTTGGAATTTTAAACAATAATTTTTAATGAAAAATGACCATAAAGACAATAAATTTAAAGAGTTACTAGACAAACTACAACAAGAAAGCTGGCAGTTAGAATTATTAATTTCTGGTTTTGCAATTTTTGGTTTGGTCTCTAGTTTAGGGCATTTAGACTATTTATGGAATGAGGCAGTGGCTTTAGAAAGTTATAATAAATTTTTGTACCCAATAGCCTATTCAGCTTGTGTAGTTTTAATTGTAAATTTAGTAATACATGTAGTATTAAGAGGTTTATGGATTGGTGCAATAGGTTTACGTTATGTTTCAGGTGAAATAGATTATGAATCTTTAAAATATAAAAAAAGGTTCACTTCACATTTAAAAAGAAAAGTTGGTTCTTTTGATAAATACATAAATACCTTAGAAAACTATTGTAGTATTTTATTTGCAATTACTTTCTTATCGTTATTTTACATTATTTCCTTTTTTAGTATTTCTTTAATTATAACTTTTGCAGGAAACTTCTTTATAAAATCTGGGATTTTTCCAGAAGTTGTAGGGTTAGTTTTATTAGGTTTCTTTGCAATGTTTTTTTTATTTTCAAGTCTAATTGTTTTTATAGACTTTATTACTCAAGGCTATTTAAAGAAAAAAGAATGGACTTCTTTTTTGTATTTCCCCATTTATAAAATATTTAGCATAATTACACT